>CALABN010000224.1 GCA_937885735.1 uncultured Bacteroidota bacterium
TATTGGTGTCCGCTAACGCGTATAGAACGCAGATGACACAGATTAAACAGATTTTCACAGATTATAATTAAATTGAATATCAAAAACTTAAACTAAAGTTAATTACAAATATTCCTAAAGAGGTGTAAAGTAACCCCACCTCATTTACAAATACGATATAAAACTAATTTGCAAGCATTTACACACAAGAAACACATTTTTACCGGACACTAATAGATTAAATCATTGGACTTCATAACAAACAAGAAAAGGCTTTCGGGAATCCGAAAGCCTTTTCTTGTTTTGTTCAACCTGCAAATCAGTCAATAAACTTAACCTTGCCTGCATCACGAGGCTTTGCATCTGGTGTCTCGTCGGGATAGCCCATTCCTATGGCGTAAAGCAACTGGTAGCCTTCGGGCAACTCCAACTTGTCAAGATACGGCTTTGCCTCTGGCATACGGAAGAAACCGACTGGACTGCCCAAACAGCAGGAACCAATGCCCATTGCCCACGCTGACAAAATCATATTCTCACCCAAAAGTCCGCAGTCAACCTGCCCGCTGTTTTCAGGCGATGCAATGAAAACCACTGTTGGCGCATTGCGGAACATATTGCGGAATCCTTCACCCGAAGCCATTCGTTCGGCCATTTCGGGCGAAAGTGTCGATTTCCACAATTCGGTGCACCCGTTCAAGAACTCTGGATTGTCAACAACCCTGACTGCCCACGGCTGTGAGTTCATACCGTTTGGCGCATTGATGCCACAAGCCACAATCTGCTCCATTTGGTCGCGACGAACTGGCTCTGCCTTGTACTGACGCACTGAACGGCGTGACATTATGGTGTTTACAACAACAGCGCTATCGCTCTGCGCTACGCAAGACGTTGCCTGCTCCTGGTTTCCACAATTGCAACTGGCAAGTCCCAACATTGCCAATCCAATGACGATGATATTTCTTTTCATTTCAATAAAATTTTTGGTTAGCAATCGAAAAATACATAATTAAGGCAACTTCTATAAATTCCCCGATTAAAAAAATTTCAAATACGAATCAATATTTACATTTAATCTTTTGCGTGCTTTTGAATTTTTGTCGTCATCTTGTTGACTTTCACTCAGTCACAGTGCCCGCACTGCTCCTTCGTTCAAAACATCAATCTGCTTGACAAAATCTTCAAAATCACCACAAAGCAATTTATAGAACCCACCTTTATAGACTTCTTTTTCCTTCTGAAATCATTTGCTTTCGATGAACTTATAGACTTTTATCTTCAAAAATACTCTGATGCACAACTGTTCACAGTCATCAAAAGCCTAACCTTTTTTGATGACGCAGAGGTGGATCCTATGCCTATAATGATTGAACCATTCGACTGGAATGCCGCCAAATCTTGCATACTTGAGTCTGTAAATCAGTATGTAAAGAAGACTATATGATGCTGTTTTGGCAAATGCCAGCTTATACTCTGGATTTCCGCCAGTAGTAATTGCTAATCTTCGGCAAACAATTTGTCATATTGCGATTTTAGCCTCTCGCCCACCTCTTTTTCGGAAAAATTGTCGGCAACACGGTCAAAAACAGACTTGCTTATATTGTCAAATAACTTATTGTCAATTATTTCCAACACCCGTGTGGCATAATTTTGAGCCGACAAACCGTCAATTATCAGGCTGGCGTCCCCGACAACTGTCCTGCTGAACCCTTGCGGGCTGGAAATTGGCACAACTCCACAACTCATTGCCTCGGTAATGGTATTTGAATGTCCCTCGCGGTCCAAAACCGACGGGAAAAGAAGAAAATGCTTGTCGAGAAGCAGGTTTTTCATCTGCTTGTGTGAATGACCAGGAATGAATGTGAATGTTCCTGCCTTCAACTGACGTTCCATTGCAGACTGGACCTCGGCTTCATAATTTTTGTCGCCATTGCCGATTATTGTCAATGACGCGTTAACGTGTTGCTGGATTATAGTGGCAATGTCAACTATCAACCTGACATTTTTTTGAGGTACAATACGGCCAAAGTAGACAAGATTGACAATGTCCGTAGACTTTTGTGGCAACGAGCCTGGCAACTCGTCCTGCCTAATGAAATTAGGATAGTAAAAGATTGGCGTGTCGGTTAGGCGACGAAGGAATGGTTCATTTTCAATTCCTTGTGAGAATATGACTTTCGCATTGTCGATTATTGACTGAAAACAACGTCTGTACAATGACGAGCCATTGTTGTGGAATGTCTCGGCCCCTCCGCCACGCATCTCGTAAATGTATTTGTAGCCGAACATTCTTGACAATAATGCCAATAGATATTCGCTGAAAATTGTAGGTCCGTAAAAGCCTGAAATATGCACCAAAGCCTTGCGCGAGCCGAACAAAAGCAAATTGGCAAACAACAACACTCCGATAGTCAGACGAAATGGATAGGTTGAATTTTTAACGAAACGACTTGCATTGGCCTTGCATCTTATTTTTTTGACAATCCGGACTTTGTACCCCAATCTACGCAACAAAAGGACAGTGCGCAGGTTGCCCTCTTCGCCACCTCCACAAAAAGGTTCGCTGATGTTTGGAAATGAGCCAAAGAAATAGATTGTATCCATTCTGTCAATCAAATAAATGGCAAAATTGTTCTGCAGTAGCAGGTTGATACAAAGTTAATCCTTTTGATTCAAGTTTGACAGCCTTTGACATAGCGTCTGCCACTGCATCAACATCATCAACCGGAACTGAATAGCCATTCACACCGTTTTCGACAATGCGACCAACAATAGGCACACTCATAGTAGCCACCACAGGCGTTTTCAGATATAGAGCTTCGAGCAACGAATTGGGCAAACCTTCGAACCTTGAAGGCAAGACAAAACAGTCGGCATACTTCTCCCAACTATAAGGATTTTGTGTCAGTCCTACAAAATGAACGTTTTCCGACAAGTTGCAATCGGCGATCTGCTTTTTTGTTGATATAAATACCTTTGAATCAATATTGTAATCGCCAATTAAATACAAATGTGCATTGGGTTCCAATAACGAAAACCTTGCAAAGGCACCTATCAGAATATCCAATCCTTTCTGCTCGCTGAAACGCAAAACTGAAACAATGTTTGGCCTCGAGGTTGAATATGGCGATTTTTCATTCCTTGTTTTTTCTTCAATATGTTGAGTGTCAATGGGATTGTGCAAGACTTTTATCTTATCGGCACAAACTGAAAGCCTGTCGGCAAGTTCATTGGCCATTTCCTCGGTTTGTGCAACTATAATGTCTGCTTTGGGGTAAATGTGTCTGGCAATAAAATTGAAAAAACGCGAATATATGGTCAATGTCATATTACTAAGGACCACTGACTTTATGCCTCCTGCAATTTTAGATGCCAATATCACTCTGACATTCAGGTAATGCAACGAACTGAACACCACATCAGGACGTTCACGGCGCATCAATCCAATCAACCTGCATACAGCAAAATCGTATATATTGCACACACGCAACAACTTGACGCAATATGCATCAGGTATGAACTTTGATATTTTGTCGATGTTTCGCCCTACAACAATAAACTGTACATCGAACTTACCAAGATCAAGACATTTGGCTAAGGTTATGGTAACGCGTTCGGCACCACCTACGCTATTTGGCAAGAAGAAAATGACCTTGCGCCTTGGTTCATTATTGCTGGTGCCGTTCATTTACACCAACCCTAACTTGTCCTTATATTCTGAAAACCACTCGACAAATCGGTGAATTCCTTCTTGCAGATTTGTCTGCGGACGGTAGCCAAAATCACGCTCCAATGCAGTGGTGTCGGCATAGGTTTGATAGACATCGCCTGGCTGCATCGGCAACATCTGCCTTTCTGCCTTTTGCCCCAAAGCATCTTCCAATATTGAAATGAAATCGGTCAATTTGATGGGATTTGAGCATCCAATGTTATAAATAGAATGCCTGTTCCCTGACGATTGTGGCTGCTTGTTTGCAACAAGACATACACCTTCCACAATATCGTCAACATAAGTAAAGTCACGCAATAAGTCGCCACCATTGAAAACCTTGACAGGCTCGCCATTGACTATCGCCTTGGCAAAAAGCATCGGGGCCATGTCTGGCCGACCCCATGGACCGTAAACGGTGAAGAAACGCAAACCCGTGGCATGCAAACCGTATAGATTGGAACAGCAGCTTGCCATTAACTCATCGGCCT
>CALABN010000225.1 GCA_937885735.1 uncultured Bacteroidota bacterium
CTGTGGCCAATATCTTTCTAAACATTTCCTTATTTGCTTTACAAAAATCTTTCATAACAAAATACCTTATCAGTTCAACCTCTCACTTACCAATTACGTTCAATATTAGTTTTTGTTTTTATTGTATGACAAACACCTTATACCATATTGATGAACGGGCTAAAATGATACGCAAGAATAGCAATTGCTTGCAAAACAAGCAACAAGGGGCATCTTATCTTTTCACAAATGGAATGAGCCTCTGTTCTCCCTCAGTTGTAACCTTCACATAATATGTGCCAGATGGCAAGTTGCTGACATTAAGCGTATTCTCGCCTTGAGACGCAACAGCCAAAACCCTGCCATTAAAATCGCATACCGCAATTTGCTCAAACTGACCTTTAACGTTGATTATGTCGGTTGCAGGATTCGGGTAAACAACGTATGTCGATATGTTTTCATCAAACTTCTTTTCAGCAAATGTAAGTGCAATCATATCGGAATAAGTGAAATTGCCATCATAGTCGGTCTGTTTTAGACGATAATAGACTGTGCCCGAATAATTTGCAGACAATTCGGCATATTGATAATCGACGGTTTCGGTTGTTGTGCCAGAACCTGCCACAATTGCCAACTCCTCAAAATCGATGGCATTGAGGCTATACTCAATGGTGAAGTAGTCGTTGTTCAACTCCGATGCGGTTTGCCAAGTGAACTCGACATTGCCGTCATCCTGCTGAGCACGGAAATAGACTAACTCGATTGGAAGTGCTTCTGATATTTCCTGAAGAATTTCGTTTAGGTTTCCCGAATTGATGCTTTTATTATTAAGTATATCCCTTATTTTTCCATCAGTATCAGTCCATCCCAAAGCGTCTAAAATATCATTTATTAATGATCCGCTAATATCTGGTAATTCATAACGATTGGCTGATAAAAACACATTGGGATTGTCCTTTAGTTCAAAATCCAAACCAATAATTGTTCCTAATAGAAGTCTATCTACTGATACCCCCCAGTCAGGGTGATATACATCTTGTTCGTCCACATAATCATAATATGTACCTACAACGGCCAATTTGCCTTTGCCACCATTGCTTGACTTAATATATGCTTCTTCGTCACCAATCAAGTTTCCTCCAACCTCAATCAATGATTCTTTGCCCCCATTATTGCCGAACAACAACGATGAGTCTTCATTCAGAGTAAGGTTACCAGTACCCGATTTTACTTTTCCGTCTGATTCTTTTGTACCAACACGCAAAACACCACCATTCATTGTTATTGTGCCGTTGTTTGTGATATTGCCCTCAACAATAAGATTGTTTGGTATTGTCATATTGCCATTATTTATGAGATTGCCTGCAAAAACAATGTTATCTTCTCCCGCAAGAGTGAGAGTTGACCCGTTTGTAAAATTCTTGCCAATGCTCAAACTTGTATTGTTTCCAATTGTTCCGCCCGTTGTAGTAAGACTGCCAGGTGTGCTTATGCTTGAATTTGCGCCTACAGTGACACTGCCCAACTTCAAATCGCCCGAATTTGCCGATACTTGAGCATTATTGCCCATTTTTACCGTGATAGTGGAATTGGCGCTTCCAACAGTCAGTTTTGGATTTGTAGCGCCTGTCATATCTATTGTTCCGCTTCCTGTAAGCGAACTTGGTATTTTCAGGTCTTTGCTAGATGTCAAGGTTCCGTTATTTTCGAGATTTCCCAATATTGTCAATGGACCCTTGTTAGTGAAACTATTATTTTTATTATTTGTGATAGAATTAGCAGTCATTGTCCCGTTTGAGGTAAGTGTACCGCCATTTGTAACATTGCCCTTTGCCGTCAAAGTACCGTTGTTAGTGAAATTATCACTATTAGAGATAGAATTGGCAGTCATTGTCCCATTTGAGGTAAATGTACCGCCATTTGTAACATTGCCTGTTGCTGTTAAAGTACCATTGTTCGTGAATGTGTTACTGCCATAATTAATCACAATATTTCCCCTTACTTCCAAATTGCCATTAACTATTAATTGCCCGTAATAATAATCAGGAATTAACCAACCATCGTTATAACGATCTAATATTAAATTTCCTTCAACAACCAATTTGACATTAGGAGCAATTGTCACCGCAACATCTTTGCCATCTTTAGGCTTGATGGTCAAATTACCATCAACCTTTCTGTCAGAACTTATTGTTGTTGTTGTCCACGTCTCATCTGCTCCCCAAGCATTCCCCGCAACTCCAGTCACCATTAAGCAAACTACCAATATCTTCTGTATCAAGGCTTTCATATCTCTTTCCTTTAGTTAGTAATAAAATGCAAATTTCGGCAAAAAAAATACAAATCACAAAATCGAATCCTCCATTTGCCCCATAATTGCTCCTTAAAAAAGGCGAATCAAATGCGAAACGACCCAGTAGCAATCAGTAAATGATTGAATGAAAACCTTTTCCAATAAGCAAGAAATAAAATATGAAAACGTTTGAATTAAGCCGAGTTTTTTGAATCAAGATTGGCAAAAAAGACTACTTTTGCTCCGTTGTTTTTTGAATATGCTAATTTAACCAAAGAATTGGTTTTTAGCAGTTTGCAAAAATAATCATTTCACTAAGGAATTGATTTTGAACTAAAAACAAGATACAAAAAATGGAAATTTCAGTTTGGATGCTATTAGGTGTAGGAATGGGGACAGTATTCTGCGCACTCCTATTAATAATAGGTATGGGCAACCTGCTTATTCGGTTTGTAAACAAGTATGCACCCGAAGAGGAGGAAAAGAAAGCCACGCCATCGGCGTCGGCAATTGCGCCAAACATCAGAATGGCTATCGAATCCGCCGTCAGCACAATAACTGGTGGCAAAGGCAAAGTTGAATCAATTGAAAAAATCTAAATACAATGGGTAGAAAAGTGAAATTCAGTCTGGTCTTTCGCGATATGTGGCAATCGTCAGGAAAGTACGTGCCACGCGTTGACCAACTTGTAAAAGTGGCTCCATCCATCATCAAAATGGGATGTTTTGACCGCGTAGAGACAAATGGCGGTGGTTTTGAGCAAGTCAACCTTCTTTATGGCGAAAACCCTAACAAGGCCGTACGCCAATGGACAAAGCCTTTCAACGAGGCTGGAATCCAGACACATATGCTCGACCGCGCCCTGAACGGCATACGTATGAACCCCGTTCCAGTCGATGTCCGCAAGATGTTCTACAAGGTGAAGAAAAAGCAAGGCACCGACATCGCCCGCACATTCTGCGGATTGAACGACACCCGCAACATCATTCCTTCAATAGGATACGCACACGAAGGCGGAATGATTTCGCAATGTTGCCTTTGCATCACATTCTCACCACTGCACACTGTCGAGTACTATACGAAACTGGCTTTCGAACTTATCGAGGCTGGCGCCGACGAAATATGCCTAAAGGATATGGCAGGCATCGCACGCCCTGTATCATTAGGTGAAGTTGTCAAGAACATCAAGGCTAAATACCCTGACATCACCATTCAATACCACGGACACGCAGGTCCAGGCTTCAGCATGGCCACCATCCTGGAAGTGTGCAAGGCTGGTTGCGACTTTGTCGATGTAGGTATGGAACCTCTTTCTTGGGGAACTGGCCACGCCGACATATTGGCCGTTCAGCCAATGTTGAAAGACGCAGGATTCGATGTTCCTGAAATAAATATGGAAGCATATATGGAAGTCCGCTCAATGATTCAGGAAATGATGGACGACTTCCTCGGCTACTACATTCCTGCCCGCAACCGTCAAATGAACTCACTGCTTATCGGTCCAGGTCTTCCTGGTGGCATGATGGGCTCACTTATGACCGACTTGGAAACAAACCTTGACAGCCTCAACAAATGGAAAGTCAAGAATGGTCAACCCGAACTAACACAAGACCAACTTCTTATAAAATTGTTTGACGAAGTAAAATATGTATGGCCAATGATGGGATATCCTTGCTTGGTTACTCCTTTCAGCCAATATGTAAAGAATATGGCCTTGATGAACGTAATGCAAATGGAGAAAGGCAAAGAGCGCTGGTCGCTTATTGCTGACGACATTTGGAATATGTTGCTTGGCAAATCAGGCAAGTTGCCTGGTCCATTGGCACCAGAACTTGTCGAAAAGGCGAAAGAGCAAGGTCGCGAATTCTTCACCGGCAATCCTCAAGACTCATATCCTGACGAACTCGACACATTCCGCAAGGAAATGAAAGAGAACAATTGGGAACTTGGCGAAGACGAAGAGGAATTGTTCGAATTGGCAATGCACCCACAACAATATCGCGCATACAAGAGTGGCAAGGCTAAAGCCGACTTCGAAGCCGATTTGGCAAAACGCAAGGCCGAAAAAGCACAAGGCAAGGGAGGTTCGCTTACATTGCCACAAACAGTCACTGTTGAAGTGAACGGCGAAAAATACAGTGTAGTGATTGGCGCCAACAACGGCACCGCTCCTGCCAACACAGCAAACACTGCCGAAAAACCTGCCACAAGCGTTTCAGCCGAAGGCGCAAAAGAGTTGACATCACCACTCGAAGGCAAATTCTATTTGGTTAAGAGTTCTGGCGATGTCGCAGTTAAGGTTGGCGATGCCGTAAAGAAGGGCCAAACCGTGTGCTACGTTGAAGCAATGAAAACATTCAACGCAATTGCCGCCGAATGTGACGGCGTGGTTGCAGAGATTTGCCTGACAAGCGGTTCATCGGTAGCCGAAGACGATGTTCTAATGAAAATCAAGTAACAGACCATGGGCGAAATATTAGATAAGATTTACCACATGACTGCCGTTGACGCAATAGTCAATCAACCGCAGTTTCTGATAATGTATGCATTGGCATTCCTTCTGCTCTACTTGGGCATAAAGAAGGAATTTGAGCCATTGTTGCTTGTTCCTATCGCATTTGGCGTGCTCATCGCAAACTTTCCCGGAGGCGGCATGGGCGTAATAGGCGCCGATGGCGAAGGATTGGTTCACTTTACTAAAGATGGCGTTGAAGTGGCAAAGAACGTTTACGAGATGTCGTTGCCAGAAATTGCCCACGACTTGGGTATCATGAACTTCATCTACTATGCGTTAATCAAATCAGGATTGTTGCCACCTATCATCTTTATGGGTGTCGGTGCATTGACCGATTTCGGTCCTATGCTACGCAACCTGAAACTTGCCATTTTTGGCGCAGGTGCGCAATTTGGAATCTTTGCAGTACTTATCATAGCAAGTTTCTGCGGATTCTCGCTACAAGAAGCAGGCTCACTCGCAATCATTGGCGGTGCCGATGGCCCGACAGCAATATTCACGACACTGAAACTTGCTCCACACTTGTTAGGCCCAATCGCCATAGCGGCATATTCCTATATGGCATTGGTTCCAGTCATCATTCCTTTGGTAGTGAAACTGACCTGCTCTGAAAAGGAACTGAAAATCAACATGAAGGAGCAAGACCGTCTGTATCCTAGCAAGCAAGAGTTCAAGAATATGCGCACGCTTAAGATTGTGTTCCCTATTGCAGTAACAACAATTGTGGCAATCATAGTTCCTGACGCCGTATCGCTTGTAGGCATGCTAAT
This sequence comes from uncultured Bacteroidota bacterium, assembly GCA_937885735.1. The sequence goes on from CALABN010000225.1 coordinate 5,558, forward strand.
GTTCGGCAACCTCATCAAGGAGATTGGCGCCAACACATCACGCATATTCGACGCCGCATCAAACGCCATTATGAACTCTGCAACCATTTTCTTGGGGCTGTCAGTCGGAGCCACAATGACTGTTGATGCATTCCTGAACCTTCAGACTATAGGAATCGTCGTTGGAGGTTTCTTTGCATTCGGTCTGTCAATATTTGGAGGCATCTTGCTTGTAAAGTTGTTCAACCTATTCTCAAAGAAGAAGATAAACCCTCTAGTAGGAGCAACAGGCTTGAGCGCCGTACCAATGGCTTCACGTGTAGCCAACGAGATAGCACTGAAATACGACCCACGCAACCACGTACTCAACTATTGCATGTCGAGCAACGTATCGGGAGTGATTGGTTCAGCAGTCGCCGCAGGCATCCTGATTTCATTCCTCGGCTAACATTTCAGACTCAATAACGCAAAAGCCGTCCGTAAATGGGCGGCTTTTTTTTGTGAATATGCCTGTAATAGCCGTCAATTATGCGACATTTAGCCGTTTTTCGGCGCATAATAGCTCTATAAATAAAACAGTTGCCGCATATCATAAATATTTTATTGCAAAGATTGTTGCAGATAATGAAAAAATATGAATATTTGAACCCGTTAGCAACAACAACAAGTATTAACAACAAATAACAAAAAAACAGCATATTATCTATGGCAAGCAGTAACAAACCACGCGTCATAAAAGACTATGACAAGATTAGCGACGAGATGAAAGAGCAAGTGAAGGCCCTTTATCCTGACGGATTCAACGCATACCTGATATCGTTCACAAATAAAGATGGCATGCTTTGCAGCGGATTGCCATTTGAGACAGAAGACCGCATGTATCTACTCCGCATCAACAATGAAGATACTGGCAAAATCGACGATGACGACTTTTTCGATGACGGCGACAAAGATGGAGAATTCGGCGACAACGTCGATTTCAGCAGCATTCCTGAGGATGCAGAACCTGAAGATGAAGACGCATCGTCAATGAACGATTCATTCTAATCGATAACGACATTTTTACATTCGATAAAAAAGGCATCGCATTACGATGCCTTTTTTTTTACTTTTGCTAAAGTAGAACTAAAAATTACCTTGCAATGGAAAATAAGGATTTCATAGTCAAGACTTTGGGCAAGGGCAACGTTGAATCGCCGCTTGTACAATCGTCATCAAAGACATCATACGACTTTATTTCGGACAGCGACCGCATCTTGTACGATAACACGCTCAAATATTTCGAAGAATGCAAGAAGAACAACACGGAACCGCTTACTGTAGAAAAAGCAGGCCCCCGCGAAAAACTATTCTTCGAACCTGCCAAGACAAAAGTTGGCATTGTTACTTGCGGCGGTCTTTGCCCTGGTTTGAACAATGTAATACGCAGTTTAGTCAACCACCTCTACTACCGCTACAATGTCAAACGGATTGTGGGATTCAAGTACGGCTACGAAGGACTTGTGCCAAAATACAATCACGAATTTGTAGAGTTAACTCCGCAACTTGTTGACTACATACACCAGTCGGGTGGCACAATTCTTGGTTCGTCACGCGGAAATCAAGACGTAGGCCAGATTGTGGACACACTCGAAATAATGAACATCAACATACTGTTCTGCATTGGCGGCGACGGCACGCTGCGTGGTGCACACGCCATACAGGAAGAAGTTGAACGTCGCGGGTTACGCATATCCATTGCTGGCATACCTAAAACCATAGACAACGACATTAGTTTCATTGAACGCTCATTCGGATTCGAGACAGCGTTTTCTGTTGCCAACGACATAATAAATTCAGCGCACAACGAGGCAAAAGGCGCATACAACGGCATTGCGCTTCTTAAACTTATGGGCCGCGATTCTGGCTTTATTGCAGCCAACGCAGCTCTTTCGACTCAAGAAGTGAACTTCGTGCTTGTGCCCGAAATGAATTTTGACCTTTATGGTCCATATGGATTCCTAAAATGCCTGCGCAAACGCCTTGAGGCAAAGCATCACGCATTGGTTGTCGTTGCCGAGGGCGCAGGACAGAATTTCTTCGATCAAAAGAAAATTGAAAAAGATGCATCGGGAAATATCAAGAAAGAAGACATCGGTCTTTTCCTGAAAGAGAAGATAACAGAAGAATTTACGGCAAAAGAAGTGCCGTTCACACTGCGCTACATCGACCCAAGTTACATAATCCGCAGCGCCCCTGCCAACGCAAACGACAGCAAATTCTGCAACATATTGGCACAAAATGCGGTTCATGCGGCAATGGCAGGCAAAACCGATTTCGTTGTAGGGTATTGGAAACACCAGTTCACCATTATTCCTATACCTATTGCGGTTGCCGAACGCAAGAAAATAAACCTGAACAGCGATTTATGGTGGAATGTGCTTGAAGCGACTGGCCAACCACAGCTGATGGTCAATCCATAAAGACATTGACACCTCGCAAAAAAGGACGACAGAACAAAAATAATTCTATCGTCCTTTTTTATAGTGCGACATACGGATACAAAAAAAGCAAGTTTTGAAAACTTGCTTCCCTTGTATCGTCAAGATAAGATTAGCTTATGCTTTGTGCAATTTTTCGTCAGAAACGGTAAGTTTCTTTCTTCCTTTTGCTCTACGTGCAGCCAATACACGACGGCCATTTTTAGTAGCCATTCTCTCACGGAAACCGTGTTTATTCCTACGTTTTCTTTGTGACGGTTGGAATGTTCTTTTCATTGCCATAATATTCCCTTTCTTGTATTTTGATATCTATTTTTATAGGACTGCAAAGGTATGTTTTTTTTTGAATCTACAAACGCGATAAACAAATTTGACATCATTTTTCATCGATGTCATTCTCTATGCTGTGTTTTCTTATAGAAACCGTTCTGCGATAGCTATTTAGCAATTCACCTTGCACCAAGGCGATGTTGAGTTGCATACTTGTTAGCTGACTCACAATAGTCACCATCGGGAAATTGTAGAAATGTTGGCGCTCCCAATCTCTATTGTAGCGACGTTTGTTGAGTTTCAGCACTTCAGTGCCGAGATTCGAATCCACAAAATCAATCAACCAAGGGTCGTTTTCATTAATCAGGCTGGATATCTCACGGTGATATTGGTCGATACGTTGATGGAGCACATACGCATTTCGGTGCTTGCGGCCCAACATAAATTTACGCACAGAATTGATTTCGACATTCGACTGGATTGGCACCAGATTGTCGAGCATTGTAGTGTCATTTATCAGTTTCTTGCCTGCGACATAAACCATCAGCGCCTGTTTCATACTGTCGACGTACTGTATCAGTTCGTTGCTCTTGTTCATAACCTCATCGGCCTCCTGCCTGACTTGCATCAGTGTGGAATCGTTGGCACACAAGCGTTTCAAGTCAAGATAAACGTGAATGTTCTTGTTCACCAACGACTCCAGTTTTATGTTATCCTCCTCATTAGATATGGTGAACGAGCGCAACACAGGCCTGTGAACCATACTGGTAAGCATTCCTATCACAATAAATACGCTGAATAGCACTATCGGGAACCAAGAATCGATGCTTGTCTCGTAAAAGCGCCTCGACATAAACAACATAAGCAGCACCGTGAGCAAAAGGAATGAACCACCGACATAGATGAGCACCATACTTCCACCCCAATTGACCATAAAGAATGTCACTCCCATCAGGAAAATGAAAAAGCCCAATATGCTCAAGACAATTATCAAGCCGATACGATTTTCCTGGTGTTCCTTGAATATCACGATAAAAAGCGGGACCAGATAGCCCAGGTTAAACGTGAAAAAGCCCACCAGGAACAAGACTTTGCCTGCGACAAAGTCAAGATTCATGAAAATTGCGCCGAGCAATAGAATAACCGACGACAGGTATCCCCATACCAAAACATTGTTTTTCATTGCAGTAATATTTCAAACGACGCTAAAATAAAGCAAAATCTGTGCCCATGAATAAAAAACTGCAAATTGATTTAGATAAAAACATTGAAACAAGTATATTTGAAGATGTATTTTAGTGATACACCATTGATACTATAACGTAAATCATATTATATGAACGCTGTACTTGTTTTTGCGCTAATCGTCTTAATCGGCATCATCCCATTGGGATTGTTATTTCTTCGACTGATATACAAAAAGACCATTGTATTCAAAGTGGCGACACTGGTGCTGATGTCGTCAATGTTTTGTACTATCATTGCCTATGCGGTAGGATACTACGGGCTAAAAGTGTTGTTTTTGGCCATTCCGCTGTTTCTGCTGACATTGTGGTTGGGTAATTTAGTGACGCAAAAAATCATTCAGCGTCCTATAGTGAAATTGCGCCAGATGACGGACAAAATGGGCGACGGAATATTTGCCGTGGACAACAACGAGTCTAAACACAAGCAGGATGAGATTGGAGACATCTACCGTTCCTTCAAGAAATTGACCAACAACCTGCATAATACAGCTCTGTTTGCCGATGCCATTGCAAAAGGCAATTTTGAGCACGACTTCCAACTCGCAAGCGATAAAGACGAATTGGGAAAATCACTGATAAATATGCGCGACGAACTGAAAAGGTCAAAATCGGCAGAACAGGAACGAAGGAAAGAGCAGGAAAAAGATGCGTGGGCGGCAAATGGCATTGCCGAATTCAGCGAACTGTTCCGCCAAGAAACGTCAAACCTTGAAATTCTCAGCCGTACGTTCATCAGCAAACTGACCGACTACACTGGCGCAATACAAGGTGGCGTATTCATCATCAATGAAGACGAACCCGAACACGTAAAATATGAACTACAAGGCGCTGTAGCCTTCAACCGTGTAAAACACTCCGAAAAAGAGTTTGAAATTGGCATCGGTCTTGTCGGACAATGCGCTTACGAGAAGGCACCTATCTTCTTGAACAACACTCCTGACAACTATATGGAAATCACTTCAGGTTTAGGCGAGGCAAATCCAAGATTCGCATTACTGACACCTGCCATTATGAACGACAAGGTGTATGCCGTAATAGAACTGGCTTCGTTCAGCAAGATTGAGGACTACAAGATTGATTTCATATCTAAAATCAGCGAGGCATTTGCCTCCACAATTTCTGCTGTGAAAATCAACGCAAGCACTGCCAAACTGCTTGACGAATCTAAAGAAAAGGCCAATATGCTTGAGGAACAATCGGAAATCCTGAAGCAAAACATTGAAGAATTGACCGCAACTCAAGAGGAACTCGCACGCAAGGAAGACGAGCTTCAAGAGCTGACCCGCAAGTTGAAGGAAAACGGCATTGAATTTTAAACCACCGACTTGTAAGAAAAACAAAAAAGGCTGTCAAATGACAGCCTTTTTTATCCCCCCTATACCTTGACATTATTTCTTGCGTGCCAATGCATCGTCAATCAACTTTATGTACAAATCCTTAAGTGGCAGGCCATAAACAACTGTCTGCTTTGGTATGATTGACTCACGGCTCATTCCTGGCACAGTGTTGATTTCCATAAAATAGAACTTACCTTCCTTCTGCAAATAATCGATGCGGACAACGCCTGTACAGCCGAGCAAATCATAAATCCGTGATGTCAGCGACTGGATTTCCTTCATATCACTATCCGACAAACGGGCTGGTGTTATTTCTTCGGACATTCCTGGCGTGTATTTTGCCTCAACGTCAAAAAATTCATTTTTGCTGACAATTTCGGTTGGCGGGAACACAATCGATTCCTTGTCGGTCTTGAACACACCGCAAGTAAACTCGCCACCTTTTATAAACGGTTCAATGATGATTTCGGTGTCTTCTGCAAATGCACGGTCAATGGCTGGCTGCAAATCGGCCAGTTGCTTGACTTTTGTCACGCCAAAGCTTGAACCACCATTGTTTGGCTTCACAAACATTGGATAGCCACAACGTTTTTCAATGTCCTGCAATGAATAGGCTTGATTGCGACGAAGCAGCACTGCGTCGGCTGTCAAGATTCCATATTCCTTTAAGAACACCTTGCAGGCGAACTTGTTGAACGTGAGAGCCGACACGAATGCGCTGCAAGTTGTATACGGGATGTTCAGCATATCGAAATAAGACTGAAGCATACCGTCTTCGCCTGGCGTACCGTGAATGGCCATAAACACTGCATCAAAGATGACTTTCTTGTCATCAAGCATAAAAGTAAAATCGTTTCGGTCGATTGGATAAAGTTTTTCGCCAATTTTTACATTCCAACCTTCACGTGTCACCAATACAGCATATACATTGTATTCTGAATTGATGACAGATGCTATCTGTTCTGCACTGCGTAACGATATCACGCTTTCTTTTGAGTAACCACCGCAAACAATTGCTATTGTTTTCATTGTTATATTATATATTTAATTATCAATATTATATACATTAAAAAGTAAATACATCTTTCGAACGGAAAGTTATTTATTACGTTTGATTATCAAACAAAAAAAATAGATACGATATTAACCGTTGATTTTTAATGATAAGGATACGAAATGTTCAATTAAATTCTATTTTTGCCAAACCAAACTAATGCGGGCATAGCTCAGTTGGTAGAGCATCAGCTTCCCAAGCTGAGGGTCACGGGTTCGAATCCCGCTGCCCGCTCCAAAGGCAACTTCGTCAAGAGTTGCCTTTTTTTGTATGTTTGTCAAAATCATTACAAGATGAAGAATACGGTTACAGAAGAAGGCAAGTGGAAGGTCATTTCAAGCGAATACTTGTTCAATCGTCCGTGGCTGACAGCCCGCAAAGAGCGTGTTGAACTACCCGACGGAAGGCAAAATCCTGAATACTACATTATTGAATATCCCGATTGGGTAAACGTGATAGCCATTACAGATGACGGAAAATTTGTAATGGAACGCCAATACCGCCACGCATTGGGCAAGACGTGCTACGAAATGCCGTGTGGCGTGATAGAAAAAGATGAGAAACCAATCGAGGCCGCGAAACGCGAATTGCTGGAAGAAACAGGCTATGGCGAAGGTGAATGGTCAGAATTTATGACATTGAGCCCCAACCCGAGCACCAACACAAATATGAGCCATACGTTTGTGGCCCGAAATGTCAAAAAGATTGCAACCCAGCACCTTGACGCCACTGAAGACATAAGCGTGCACATTCTCTCCAAAGAAGATTTATTGAGCCTGCTCGAGAATGGAGAGATTCTTCAGGCCCTGATGGCGGCACCTTTGTGGAAATTCTTTTCCACGAACGCCAATCAAACTGAAATCTAAAGTGGATAAGCAACCGTA
>CALABN010000226.1 GCA_937885735.1 uncultured Bacteroidota bacterium
GGCATCTTCCTCGTTGCCGAGGATGATGTCGCAACCTTCTACGAGGGCCGGCATCACCTCACCGGCTTTCTTGCCGTATTTCCACAGGTTCTTGCGGTAGTTGAGGTCGCACGAAATGGTTAGCCCTTTTGCTTTTGCGGCTTTCAGCGCTTCAAGGCAAACGTCGGCTGCACCTTTTGAAATTGCAGGTGTTATGCCTGTCCAATGGAACCAGCCTGCGCCTTCAAAGACCTTGTCCCAGTCGATCATTCCAGTCTCGATTTCGGCAACAGATGAGCCAGCACGGTCGTAGATGACCTTGCTTGCGCGGCTCACGGCACCAGTCTCGAGGTAGTAGATGCCGATGCGGTTTCCGCCATATATGATGTCGTTGATATCGACGCCAAGTCCGCGCAATTCGTTTGTGCAGGCGCGTGCGATGTCGTTTTTCGGAAGCCTTGTTACAAAACTGACTGGTAATCCGTAGTTTGCGAGCGAAACGGCTACGTTGGCTTCGCCACCGCCAAATGTGGCGCTCAACATATTGCCTTGTCCAAATCGTTCGTATCCTGGTGTTGCAAGCCGAAGCATCACTTCACCAAATGTCACTGTCTTTTTCATATACGTAAATTTTTATAGTTCAATATTTTAAAAATTAAAATAGTTTTTAGCGTTGCGGTAGCAAATGTCAGTTACCATATTGCCGAGCAAGTCGATGTCGTTTGGAAGTTCTCCGTTTTCAACATCGGTGCCAATCAAATTGCAGAGAATTCGGCGGAAATAGTCGTGGCGCGGATACGAAAGAAAACTGCGCGAGTCGGTGAGCATTCCCACAAAGCGACGAAGCAATCCGTGGCACGACAATGTGTTGAGTTGCTTTTCGATGCCATCTTTCTGGTCGAGGAACCACCAGGCCGAGCCCCATTGCATCTTGCCTGCGGTGGTGCCATCCTGGAAGTTGCCAATCATTGTGGCGAACACCTCGTTGTCGGCTGGGTTTATGTTGTATAGGATTGTCTTTGCCAGTTGGTTTGATGTGTCGAGTCTGTTTAGGAACTTGGCCATCGACTGTGCCTGGCTGAAGTCGCCAATGCTGTCGGTGCCTGCGTCAGGACCGAAACTTGCCAATAGGCGTGAACTGTTGTTGCGTATTGGGCCCACGTGGAATTGCTGCGCCCATCCTTTTTGGAACACTTGCACTGCATAGCGGTATAGTGCGGCCGAACGGAACTTGATGATTTCTTCGGCCGTAAGGTCTTTGCCACCACGAACCTTGGCGAAAATCTGCTCAATCTCGATGTCGGAATAGTCGGCGGCATATAGGAAATCGAGACCAAAATCGGCCAGACGGCAACCAACGGAGTGGAAATAGTCGATACGGCGGTCGAGTGCGTCAAACATTGCCTTGAAACTGTTAATGTCGACATTGGCGGCGGCGGATAGTTTGTCGATGTAGGCATTCCACGTTTTTGTGTTATTTACATCAGATGCCTTGTCGGGACGCCAGGTCGGCAGAATCTTTGTCGGGCAGGCCGATGCGGCAATTTGCCTATGGTAGCGCAAATCGTCGGTTGGGTCGTCGGTGGTGCAGGCCACCTCGACGTTCATCTTCTGCATCATTCCCCAAACGCTGAATTCATCAGACTTTAGCATTTCGGCTGTTTTGGCGTAGATTTCATCGGCCGATTCGGGATTGAGCAGAATGTCGATGCCGAAGTACATTTTCAATTCAAGGTGAGTCCAGTGGTACAGCGGGTTGCGCAGCGTGTAAGGCACGGTGGCGGCCCAAGCGTCATATTTTTCGCGGTCGGTGCCGTTGCCAGTGATGTATTTCTCGTCGATTCCGTTGGCACGTAGCGCACGCCATTTGTAGTGGTCGCCAGCGAGCCAGATTTGTGCAATGTTGTCGAATTTGCGGTTCTCGGCAATCTGCTGAGGCACAAGGTGTGAGTGGTAGTCGATGATAGGCTGTGTCTTGGCGAAATTGTGATATAGATCCTGCGCGGTTTTGGACTTGAGCAGGAAGTTGTCTGTTATGAATGTTTTCATTTCCGTAAATCTTTTTCCAGTTTTATAAATCAGATACTACTTCGTGCTTTGGCACAAGGCTTTTCATAATGGCCCAGCCTGTCAGGTAGCAGATACCGCATACGCAGAACATTACAAAATAACCTGCGGGCTTGCCTGAGAATCCCATAAAAGTCATTGGTTCGCGAAGGTATGTTGAACCTTGTTCCAACAAGGTTTTGGTCATCTCTACGGCCTTGCCGTCAACCATTGTAGTGCCAGCCGAATAGACAAACATACCTGACAGTTTGTTGAACAGGAAGCAACTGATGCCGCCAGCCATGCCGCCGATGCCAGTGATTGTGGCAACGGTGTGCTTCGGGAACATATCGCTCACGGTAGAGAACAGGTTGGCGCTCCACGATTGGTGCGCTGCTCCTGCAATGCCAACTATTATTATTGGGAACCAGAAAGATATGGAGCCGAGTGGCTGTGCCAGAATGGTGAGTAGCGGGAAGAATGCGAAAATCATCATTGCCTTCATCTTGCCAGCGTATGGGTCCATTCCTTTTTTCTCGACAAATATTTTGGGCAGATATCCGCCAAACACCGATAATATACATATAAAATATATGGTGAAAAGTCCCCAACGGCTTTGAGGCGTCGTTGTGTCGTATCCGTAAACCGAACTCAGGTAGACGGGCATCCAGAAAAGGAAGAACCACCAGGCTCCGTCGCTGAAGAATTTGCCAGCGGCGAATGCCCAAGTCTGTTTGAACGAGAAACATTTCCAGAACGATATCGTTTTCTCCTTTGTCTCGGCAGTCGCACTGCCATCTGAATTGATGTCTTCGTTATCTTGTTGAATATATGCAAGTTCGTTTTTGCTTACTCGGTTGCATTTCTCGGGTTTTTCGTACATAAACCACCAGAAAATCATCCACACGAAGCCGAGTGCGCCAATAATGATGAATGCCATTTCCCAGCCACATTTCTGTGCAATGATTGGGATGCAGAGAGGTGCGATTAGTGCTCCAATTTGTGCACCTGAGTTATAAATGCTTGTGGCAAAAGCACGGTCTTTTTTTGGGAAAAATTCGGCAGTAACCTTGTTTGCTGCAGGAAAGTTGCCCGATTCGCCGACAGCGAGAATGAAACGCGCTGCAATGAACATCCACATACTGACGGTAGATATTGTCAGAGCAATGTTGCCTGTGGCCTGAATCATAGCTTCTTTGCCTTCAAGGCCCACCCAGAGTTGTGTGCCTATTCCGCTCAAAGCGTGGATGCAGGCGCCGAACGACCATACACCTATGGCGCAGAAGTAGCCCCATTTGGTTCCCAATTTATCGACAATACGTCCGATAAAGAGCATTGAACAAGCGTAAAGGAGTGAAAACCAGCCCGTAATATTGCCGTATGTGGCATCGGACCAGTGAAATTCAGGCGCAATAAAGTCGTTGTATGTAAGCGACAGCACCTGGCGGTCGAGATAGTTGACCGTGGTGGCGAAAAACAGCAACGCGCATATTGTCCAGCGGTAGTTGCTCATTTTGTTATTTGTAGTCATATTACAAAGTTTTAGTTTGCTTATTACGTGGTATTTTCCTTTGGTTGTCAGTCTTTGTCGGTTCCGCTTTATGTCATATTGTGTTGTTTTTATGTTAGTTATTTAAATAATAGTCCACATTTTCCTTTATAATGATGTCGATAGGACTGAAGTTGTTGCGTTGCGTTATTTCCTTCTTTCCTACAACATAGTTGAAAAGTTGCATTACGGCTTTGTACGATTGCTCGTCGGGACGTTGGTTGAGCAGAAAACTAATGTTGCCTTTTTTCAGGTGCCAGATGTTGTCGTCCAATAGGTCGTAGCCTACAATGTTGCAATTGCTTATGCCATTTTTCTCGATATAGTTTGCCAGAACGAATGACCTTGAGTTTGGAACAAAGATGTTGTTTTGTTCAGAGTTCAGGATAGGTTGCATTGACTTTTGCGGTTCGTTGGTGTCGTGCAGGTCAATTTCAACAGTTTTAAACCTGATGCCTGACTTGCCGAATCCGTCAGTAAAACCTTTGACACGCGACTCAATGTGGTCAGAAAAAATCTTGTTTGCGCTTTGCTTCACAATCAGTACCGAATTGCTCCCGTTCATAGTTTGTTGCATAAGCCTTGCGGCAATGAGCCCGCTTTGGTAGGCATCTTGTCCGAAATATCCTATGCTGTTGGTGCCGTCGAGATTTATGTCAACAAAGACGTATGGGATTTTCAGGCTGTCGAGTTTTTTTATGTATCCGACAGAAAGATTTTTAAAAACAGGGCAGAGCAGTACGCCGTCGGGTTGCGAGTCGAGAGCCTTTTCCAGTGCGGTGGCAAACGACTGGCTGTCGGCGGCGTTGAAGTAGAAATGGTTGAGCCGTGTGTTGTAGGCTTCTAGGTCTTTCTGTGCAACATCGATGCCGTCGACAGGCTTTTGCCAATATGGATTGTTGTCGCTCGAATCGGGAATCACAACGGCAAAATTGGCTGTCTTGCGCGACGACAAGGCTTTTGCCATAAGGTTTGGCGTGTATCCTAACTCGTTGATAATTTGCATTATCTTGTCGTAGGTCTCTTTCTTTACTTCGCCACGGTTGTGCAGTACGCGGTCAACGGTGCCTATTGACACGCCAGCGCGCAGAGCAATCTCTTTTATGCCGATTTTGCCATTGGTTGTGTTACCCATTTTATATTCCGTGTACGTTAACGGAATGCAAAAGTATAATATTGGGCGAGATTGAAAAGAAAAAACGAAAGATATTTGCTTGATGTTTGAAATGTGTGATTATTTCGAAATTTGCACTTTTGTTTTGAAAATGCGGTCAATGGCTGGTTTTCCCGTGCCAGACAAGTAACAAAACGCATCAGCAAACGTTTAAAATGACAAAATTCTGCCTATGCTTAAATATAAACTTCTTTTGCTGTTAGTGTCGATTGCCGTAGTATCGGTTGCGCAAATTCCTGACGGCTATTACGATGGCGCAGTCGGCAAGGAGGGCGCTGAACTGAAATCGGCGCTATACAATATAGTCAAAGGCCACAAGCAATATCCGTACACATCGTCAAACGGCACCGACGTGTGGGACATCCTGAAGGAATCCGACCGCGACCCCGACAATCCAGCCAACGTCATTCTGCTTTACACAGGAATGAGTGTCGATGCCAGCCAGGAGTACAACGACGGCAAAGGTTGGACCCGTGAGCACGTGTGGGCGAAGGTGCACGGCGGATTTGGCACGGAGCCAGGTGCGGGAACCGACGCCCATCATCTTCGCCCAGTGCATACCGAAATAAATTCGGCCCGCAGTAGCCGTTGGTTTGCCGAGTGCTCGGTCCCAGTGTATTTCAACGGTCAACCCACAGGATGCTACAAGAGCGACAGCGAGTGGCTGTGGAAACCGCGTGCCGAAGTGCTAGGCGACGTGGCGCGGATGATTTTCTATATGGCGACACGTTACGAGGGCGAAAACGGCGAGCCCGACCTTGAGATAGTGGATTACATCCCGAAGGGCGACAATTCCACTGCGCCTGTATTCGCAAAACTCTCCGACTTGCTGAAGTGGAATATGTTGGACCCTGTCGATTCATTCGAAATGAACCGTAACAATGTGGTTTTCAGATATCAGAAAAACCGAAACCCGTTTATCGACCATCCTGAATACGTGAATATGATATGGGGACCAGGCTCGGGCACGCCAATGTTCACATCGGCGCCAGTGCTTGACGCAGTTGTCGGACAGCCGTATCAGTGCGATTTGTCGGCCTGCACAATGGACTCGTCCGACATCACTTTCAGAATCAGGCAGGCGCCCGCGTGGCTGACGATTGACGATTACGGCGACGGAACGGCCCTGCTTTCGGGCATCCCCAGCGACGACGACACGGGCGACTACATTGTCACCGTTGAGGCGATTTCGGCAAAAAAACAGACTGCCGAACAGCAGTTCTATGTCAGTGTCGAGTGGCAGACAGGCATCACCGCATCGACAACCGACAACCTGCAGATAACGCAGGACGGCGGAATGCTGTACATAAAAGGCTGTAATGCAGTGTCGGCGCAGATATTCGACATGTCGGGAAATATGCGCAGAAGTTGCGCCAGCGAGAGTGAAATCGACATTTCGGCACTTGCTCCAGGCGCATATCTTTTGGTGATCGACACAGAAAATGAAAAAAAATCGCGACTCTTTATTATTGAGTAGCAATTTGTTAATTTCGCACCCGCTTTTCCGTGCAAAAAAATCAAATTAAATGTGCAACCATTTCAAGGTTGTGGCATCTATAGAGAGTGAAAAAATTATTTAGATTGATGAGAAAATTATTGGTGCTGTTGGCATTGTCAGTGCTGACGGCAGAAACGACAACTGCTCAGACATTGGCGGTTGTGTCGCCACAAGGCAAGTATACCATAAGTGGCACAGTGACAGATGCTTCGACAGGTGAGGAACTGATTGGCGCTACAATTTACATCCGTCAGACGGCCAGCGGAACCGTAACCAATTCGTACGGATTTTACAGCATAACTCTTCCAGCGGGCGACTATGACTTGATGATAAACTTTTTGGGTTACTCGCCTTTGGAGAAACACGTCGGGCTGACTCAAAACCTGAAACTGAATTTTGTGCTTGAGCCCGAAAACACGCAATTGGCGCAAGTCGATGTGAAGGGCGAGAAACTCAACCGCAACCTGACTTCAGCCGATATGGGAATGGAAAAACTCCAGATAAAGACTATCAAGCAGATACCAGCGCTTTTCGGCGAAACCGATGTCATCAAGAGCATTCAGTTCCTGCCAGGTGTCGGCTCGTCGGGCGAGGGATTCATCGGCTACAACGTGCGCGGTGGCGGAACGGGACAGAACCTTATGCTTCTCGATGAGGCCACGGTCTACAATGCGGCACACTTGGGCGGGTTCTTCTCGGTGTTCAATAACGATGCGCTGAAGGACGTGCAGTTCTACAAGGGTGGCATACCAGCCGAGTTCGGCGGTCGGCTCTCGTCGTTGCTCGATGTCAGGATGAAGGAAGGCAACACGCATAAGATTGGCGTCGAGGGTGGCATAGGCCTGTTGTCGAGCCGTTTGACCATTGACGGGCCTATCAAGGACGACAGGTGCACATTCCTGTTGTCGGGGCGTCGTTCGTATATGGACTTGTTCTTCCCGCTTTACAAGGATATGCCCGACAATACCACAATGTATTTCTACGATATGAACGCCAAGATAAACTACCGCATCAACGACAACAACAGGGTGTTTGCTTCGGGATATTTCGGACGCGATGTAATGAAGTTCGTCGACGAGTACATTATGGAGTACGGCAACCGCACGCTTACCACACGCTACAATCACTTGTTCAGCGACAGACTATTCTCTAACTTGTCGCTCATCTATTCCCATTTCGATTATGTAATGGGAATGTCGGGAACCAAGTGGGTGTCGGCAATCCGAGATTGGTCGGCCAAAGGCGATTTGACGTTCTTCGCCAATCCGCATAATACCGTCAAGGGCGGAATGCTGTTCACGTACCACAAGTTTTCACCGTTCATAATTGAGACATCCGACAAAAGTCCCAGTTATGTGAAGCCAGAAGAGCACCATAACCGCTCGTTTGAGTATGGAGCCTATCTGTCAGACAATGCAAAAATAGGCGAACGGCTTACGTTCGATTTCGGACTGCGTTTCTCGGCGTTGCAAAACAGGGGCGCGGACGACCAGGTCGTTTTAGACGAGAACTATGAGATTGTCGATTCGATTCATCACGGCAAGGGAACCTACAACACCTACAACGGGTTTGAACCACGCTTGTCTGTCAATTTCCGCGTAAGCGAGACCGCAAGCATAAAGGCCAATTACCAGCAGACATACCAATATGTCCACTTGGCAAGCACCACAATGTCGCCGTTGCCTATCGACACTTGGTTCAGCAGTAATCCGAACATCAAGCCCGAAAAGTGCCGAATGGCGTCGGTGGGCTATTTCCAGAATTTCCTAGATAACTTGTATGCTTTCTCGGGCGAGGCTTACTACAAGCGGATGTACAATTTGGCCGATTTCAAGGACCACGCCGATGTTATGGTAAGCAACGACATAGAAAGGCAACTTCGCATTGGCAATGGCTATTCCTACGGATTCGAGTTTCAACTGAAAAAGCAGGAGGGCCGATTCACGGGTTGGCTGAGTTACACTTACTCGCGCACATATTCAAAGATTGAAGGCATCAACGACAACAAGTACTACCCTTCAAACTACGACAAGCCACACGATTTGTCAGTGGTCGCTTCGTACGACGTTCTGCCACGTCTGCACTTGTCGCTCAATTGGGTTTACTCAACGGGTGTGCCACGGACTATGCCTACAGGGCGGTTTGAATATGGCGGTGTGGTTGCGCCTATCTATACCGAGCGAAATGCCTTGCGCTTGCCAGATTTCCATCGACTTGACTTTTCCGCCACTTTCGACTTCAAGCCAAAGGAACGCAACGGGAAACCGTGGTTGGAACATAACCTGAATTTGTCAATCTACAACCTGTACAACCGACACAACGCGTCTAGCATTATGTTTGAGCAGGACGAAAACGACCCTTCAATTGTAAGGGCCGAAAAACTCTATATGTTCGGTCTGTTCCCGTCAGTAACCTATAACTTTAAATTTTAGTGAGTATGAAAATCAATATATTTAAAATCAGTTTGTTGTGTATCATTTTCGGATGCGCTTGCACCGAAAGCATTGATATCGACCTTAACGAAGGAGAGAACAACCATTTGGTGGTCGATGGCGAAATAACAAACCTGCCCAAGGCGCATAGCGTAAGGCTTACACGGTCGACATCGTACTTCTACAACCAGCCCGCGCCAGCCGAATTGGGCGCAACAGTGACCATCACCGACGGCGAAAACACGTTCATACTTCTCGATGACGATAACGACGGCACCTATCTGACCGATTCCACCGTCTGCGGTGTGCCAGGCCGTACCTACACATTGAATATAGAACTTGCCAACGGCGAGACGTATACGGCATCCGACTATATGCCGTTGCCAAACAGTTTCGATACCATATATTACGATTACACAGATACTTATCTGTCGATAAAATTGCCTGAACACCATTATATTTTCTACAGTTCGTTCACCGAGCATCCAGGCGTTCCCGATTGCTATGTTCTTTACGTTTACTTCAACGACTCGTGCTATAACAGTGAATTCAAGGACGTGACGTGGACATCCGACGGTGACTTCGACGGCAATGAAATGTTTCGCGATATTGAGATAGCCGATGCAAACGAGGATTCAATCCCCCAAAAGGCCGAAGCCCGTTTCGATTTGTATTCAATCAGTGAAGAATATTATGATTTCATAGGCGAGTTCAGTTCCGAGACATTTGGCAACAGCGCAATCCTGCAAGGTCCGCCTGCAAACATCCCGACAAACGTCAGCAACGGCGCATTGGGCTTCTTCTGCGCCAAATCCATCGATGAGCCATACAGGCTGAAATTGGAGTAGGCGGGTGCATAGTTTAATTTGTTTGTTACATTTGTAATAAACAAAATTAATATGGTACCTACTTTTGAGAAGTTTCTATATCCAGCCCTTTTGGCTTTGAAGGATGGAAAAGAATGTAAGATAAGCAATGTGTTCCAATCTGTGATTTCGTATTTTAAGTTCTCTCAAGATGATTTGAGTGAGAAACTTAAGAGCGGAAATGAAACTAAAGTTCACAATAGAGTTCAGTGGGCTACAACATATTTGCAAAAGGCAGGTTTGATAAATAAACCGCAAAGAGGAATTTGTGTAATTACCAAAGACGGTTTGGCTTTGCTTAAAGGTGGACTTACTGATATAACCCAACGTTTTTTGATTGACAACTATCCTTCTTTTCGTGACTTTGCACGCGGAAATCGTGCAGTAGAAACTGAAGATAAACATATAGTTGATATTACTTCAGAAACACCTTATGAAGCATTGGAAAGAAATGTCAAATTGATGAAGCAAGAATTGGCTGACGAATTGTTGCAAGTAATCAAGTCGAAGTCACCAAAGTTTTTCGAACAATTAGTATTGGATTTGCTTCTAAAAATGGGATATGGTGGTCAGTCTGAAGAAAATGCATTTGTAACTCAATATTCTAATGACGAAGGTATTGACGGAATAATCAAAGAAGATAAGTTAGGATTGGATAATATTTATGTTCAAGCAAAACGATATGATGGAAATGTTGTTGGTAGGCCTGAAATTCAAAAATTTGTCGGCGCATTAGCGGGACAAGGGGCCAACAAAGGTGTGTTTATAACAACTTCTTCTTTTTCTAAAGATGCTCGTAGTTATAAACCGCAAGGAACCGCCAAAATCGTTTTAATAGAAGGCATTGAGTTGTGCAATTATATGATAGAATATAATTTGGGTGTGTCTGTTAAAGATGTTTACGAAGTAAAAAGAATAGATACAGATTATTTTAGTGAAGAATAATCGTGCTAATATTGCATTTGCAATCAGAAAATAAAAATTGATTGTTAGTCAAATATTTATGCAGACAGAAGAAAAAAACAGGCACTCTGACGACTACGTGTTCGGCATTCGTGCCATCATTGAGGCCATACGGTTTGGCAAGCAGATTGACAAAATCCTTATGAAGCACGGCCAAAAGGGCGAACTTATGCAGGAACTCTTCGACCTTGTAAAGGAAAACAACATCCCGATACAGCGCGTGCCAGTCGAGAAACTCGACCGAATAACAAGAAAAAATCACCAGGGTGTGATTGCGCTAATGTCGCCAATATCGTTTTGCGACATCGAAGATGTTGTGGCACAGGTTTTTGACGAAGGTCGGATGCCTTTCATCTTGGCGCTCGACGGAGTGTCGGACGTGCGCAATTTCGGTGCGATAGTCCGTTCGGCCGAATGTGCGGGAGTCGATGCCATCATAGTTCCCGAGCGAGGCGCGTCGCGTATCGGCCCCGATGCGGTGAAGACATCGGCAGGAGCCTTGCACAAGGTGCCAATCTGCCGTACGCAGTCGTTGAAATCGACATTGCAATATCTTATGGATTCAGGCCTTAAAGTTTGTGGCGCATCTGAAAAATGCGAGGGCAACTACTTCGACCACGATTTGACAGGCCCATTGTGCATAGTTATGGGCGCCGAAGATACAGGCTTGAGCGATGATGTGTTCCGCATCTGCGAGCCATTGCTGAAGATTCCAATCCTTGGTAGCATCGAGTCGCTGAATGTTTCTGTGGCATCATCAATATTGATGTACGAGGTCGTCCGCCAGCGAATGGCTAAATAAATGATTTTGACTTTTTGTTAGAATCGATATAAGATATTGTTACACAGATTCTTGTATTATACGAAAGGTAAAAACGTATCTTGTTTCGGATACGTTTTTTTTTATGGCAGAGCCAAAATGGTGTGGCTTTAGATTTTGTTTCGTGCGAAACTACAGTTCATTGCCAGGCGCGTCAGTGAGATGCCAATCAATGGATAGAAGCACAAATTGAAATCTTGTGGCAGTACTATTCCGAAAATCATTGTGATGTTGCTTGCAATTAGTGTGTATTTCAGCAATTTGTGCCATTTTTTCTCATTGGAGCCAATGGTGAACACATAAACCAGATACAAAGGTGATGCCCAAAGCAGGTTGTAGTTGCCCACTGTGGCACCGTGGTCGGTTGCAAACCATAGCAGTGCCGTTACAAGGCCTAACACGCCAATAATGGTGAAATATACCCTGTCGATGATAATCCATTTTGCTTTCCCAATCTTTCGGCTGAAAATCAATGTAAGTATAAGCAATAGACTGAAAATCAGTAGTGGCGAAAGTAAAAACGGTGTCTTTTCGTATTCTATGGTCGGCTCTACTATTATTTTAGTGTCCGATACCAATGGTAGTGTGCCTATCTTGCAGTCATAGTTCATTTGGTCTGTGATCTTCCGAGATGAGGATGATTCGTACCCTGCTGCGGGGGAGCCCAAATTTGCCGAATGCTTCACCAGCGACGAAGACAAGGCTGTACCTGATATCCGTTTTCGCGAGGAGTCAGGTTCGGGGGATCGGGACAATGTCCGGCAGAGCTGAATGATTGATAGGTGAATTGCAGTAAGGTTCATTTACCCGACCTCAGACTGGGGATTCAAACATTTATTCGGAACGGAGCAGAACAAGGATCTGCTGCTGGGCATCCTTAACGGATTGCTGCCGGAGCTGCAGATCGAGACGCTGGACTATCTTCCCCGCGACATCACCATTCCGGTGGGCAAGATGAGGGATGCCAGCTTTGACGTCCACTGCAAGCTGCACGACGGCAGCCGGATTGTCATCGAGATGCAGAATTACGTGAAGCAGGCTTTTCTCGACCGTTCGACAATCTACACGGCGGCTGCGATTCTCGAGCATTACGTGAACTGCAGGACGAACGGCTATTACATCGGTAAGACGATATTCATCGCAATCACCGGCGACCCGATATTCAAGACGGTGGGCAGGACCCCGGTCCGCGTGTCATTGTGCGACATAGACGAAGAGCGGACAACGGTGAGAAACGACAAAGTCTTGCAAATCTATGTGGAATTGCCTAAGTTTGCGGGAAGCCTGGATGAAATAGACGAGGATACCCCATTTGTAGAGAAACTTGCATATGTGCTGATGGAAATGGCAGACTGCAAGGACATCCCGACGAACCTGGGAGATCCGCTTCTTGAAAGTCTATTCAAAGCGGCTGACAAGGAAACGATGAAACCGGAAGACAAAGAGAACTACATGAAATCCATACTTGGGGAGGCCGAGTATGAGGCGA
>CALABN010000227.1 GCA_937885735.1 uncultured Bacteroidota bacterium
AAGCTGCTTCTTAACTTCATCGTCGCTTAAATCGGTAATATAAGGATCCAGGAGTTCATCAAGATCTCCCACATAAACTGTATAGTTGGTAATACTAGGAATATTTCTGTAAAGAATATAAACGGAAAAAATAATGGCGTGGAAAAATTTATAATTAATCGGAAATGATGTTGAAAAGATTGGTACGCAAGCCCAACTTTGACGACAATGCCACATAACTTGCCAACGAACCTGGCTGTTGCTTGATGAAACGCTCGTGCAACTGACGGTCGGCAACAAGCACCGAATCGGACAACGCACGCACTTCGGCGACAATGTCGCCAAAATTACGGTCGAGTTGATGCGCCATATAATAATGGTTCAACGTATCGAGAACATAATTATAATGATTGTGCTTCTTGAGCAACTCCGCCAACCTCTCCGACTCTTGCGAGCCAGTGACTGTATAGTTTTCTGAAATATTCGGATATTTTGCCACAACGGCAACCTGCTCGTCAGGGCAAGGAAGGATACGGATATTTTCCTCAGGCTCAATGTAAAGTACAAAATCCGTCGGCTCATCACATTTCTGGCTGAAGGCAAAACGTCCGTTTTCATCCAGCATAATGGAATCAGGCACAAAGCCAGACTTTGTCATATCAATTATCTTGATGAACTTGCCTTGTGCACCTTCTATCTCGCCATTGACCGACAAATAATGTTCAACCACTGGCTCCGACTGGCACGACGCAAGAAACAGCGCCACAACTGAAGTGTATAGGATACTTTTACGCATATTGATTTCTTTTCGGCAAATATAGACAAAACAATAATAACAACGACGTTGACTATCAACGTTTAGAAATCAATCTTAACCTTTCATTAACTGTTTTTAACTCGACGTTAACCATATGGCATTCAGCAACTATCTATCTTTACATCGTTAAAGAAAAAGAACAAAAGTTTCTTCATAGATATAGTTGCTAATGTGGTTTCCCCAACCACTGAAACGGGCCAGACTTCCATTCTGGCCCGTTTTTTTGATGACAACAAATGATTTTGTGTGATAAATTTGCAAAAAAAAGATATGGCAGGAATTACATACGAGGCTGAAAGCAAGCAAATTGTAGAACAAATCAAGATTGATGCGACAAATGTGGCCAGTCAACTGGTTGAATCGGCACACCTGAAAAAAGGTCAGATTGTGGTAATAGGTTGCAGTACGAGCGAAACTGTGGGCAACACGGTCGGCAGTCACTCCATTCCAGAAATAGGGCAAGCGATTTTCGACGGATTGAACAGCGTGTTTGCTCCGTTGGGCATATTCATTGCAGGGCAATGTTGCGAGCACCTGAACCGCGCCATTATAATTGAACGCGACGCCATCCGCGATGCAGAAATTGTAAATGTGGTTCCACAACCCAAAGCGGGAGGCTCGTTTGCGACAGCCTGCTACAAATCGTTCAACGACCCTGTAGCCGTAGAGCACATCAAAGCCGACGCTGGCATCGACATTGGCAACACACTTATTGGGATGCACCTCAAGGATGTTGCCGTACCGCTCCGACTAAAACAAGACCACGTAGGAAAAGCCAACGTTGTATTTGCCCGCACAAGGCCCAAATTCATAGGTGGCGAACGAGCCTGCTACGACAAAAAACTTATGATTTAGAATTTTACAATTTAAAAATCGTCCGGCAATTCATTTTTTTTGTTAAATTTATTGCCGAATTACATAAACTAACCTCATAAATAAAATGAAAAAGAATTTATCACTTGTGCTTGTCGCCACCATTGCTGTTGGCTTCACATCTTGCACACAAAAAAGCTCATTTACCATTGACGGTACAGTAGCAGAAGAAATCAAGGACTCTGCATACCTGGTCTACATCAGTGATGCCAACTACAATTTCTCCCAAATTCCTGACGACACCATCTATGTGAAAGACAAGAAATTCTCGTTCACAAGCGACATTGACGAGCCACGTCTGCTGAATCTTCACGCCATTTTCGAAGGTGGCGAACTGGCTCCCGCCTATGTAGATATGATTCTTGTGCCAAATGAGACAGCGAAACTCAAAGTCTGCAACGGTTTTTATGAACTCGACGGCTCAAAGTTCTACAATGAATGGAACAATTTCAAGCAAATGCTTACCGACCAAAGGGATTTGATCAACCCATTAATCGAGAAGTTAAACAAAGCCGACCAAGAAAAAGACACTGCCACATTCAATACATTGTATGAAGAATACAAACAGGCCGCAATGAAATACAACAATTCCATTCCAGCGTACATAAAAGAGCACAATGACGAAGAAGGCGCTTTCATTTATATATGTTTTGGAGGCGGCGGAGCAATGCAATTCGCCGACAGCATTAGCGACAATGTAAGGAATGGACGTTTCAAGAAATACATTGACACGATGGTTGAACGAGAGAAGAAGGCTCAAGAAGAATACGAGAAAAGAGAAGCCGAAAGTATCGAACGTATGAAAACCACTGCTGAAGGCATGATGTTCACCGACTTTGAGGTTGAATACGATGGCAAGATGCAAAAATTGTCAGACTACGTAGGCAAAGGCAAGTATGTGCTGGTTGACTTTTGGGCAAGTTGGTGTGGGCCTTGCCGTGAGGAGATTCCAAACCTCATCAATGTTTACAACAAATACAAAGGCGACAAATTCGAAGTCTTGGGCGTGGCAACATGGGATGAACCTAACGACACAAAGAACGCTATCGAAAAACTTGGCATTCCATACCCTCAAATAATGAACGCACAAAGAATTGGCAGCGACGCATACGGCATTATGGGCATTCCTGAAATCATCTTATTTGCACCTGACGGCACAATTGCAAAACGTGGCTTACGTGGTGAAGAAATAGAAATTGCAGTAAACAAAGCGTTGGGCAAATAACCTCACAATTAATACCATTACAAAAAAGGCGAACCAATTGGTTCGCTTTTTTTGTTTCGTACAAGTCACTATTAAGCCAAACAAGAGATGCACATATCAATACTGTGAGGATTTTCTCAATTAACCATTAGCATCCCCATACAAGACGCAAGCAATATGCAACCGCAATCATCATCTGCGGAAGGTATCTTTATTTATTTCCTTAACATACACTGCAAACAGTGTCATATAAGAATGCAACATATACATCCGATTAAAAAGTGCCAGCGACATACGAGTCCACGACAACGACAGCCATTAGAACATAAAAAAGGCTGTCCCCGGTGAAGGAACAGCCCTTTTGAAAACTTTATCTATTGTGTTATCTGTCTATTAGAATGGAGGGAACCCGCCGAAACCGCCACCTGGGAAACCGCCTGGGAAACCACCGCGTTGGTTGTTGCCATTCTTTCCAACGCTATTGATTGTATATACAACCTGAAGCATTGCATAACTACCCAATGTACTATTTTCAGAGTCGACAATGCTTGTCTCACTAACACTACGTGAAATCATCTTTTGTTGTTGAAGTATGTCATAAACCTTCAAACGGACTGTCCAACGGCTGTCGTCAGTAAAACGCTTGCTAATCTGAGCATTCCAGATTGCAGTGTTGCGATTGTCTGAATTTTCGCCATAGCCTTGATAAATTCTGTAGTTGAAATCAGAAGCCAAGTCAATCTTTGCTGGCAAGTGAAGGTTACCATCGAATGTCAAAGTGTAGTTAAATGTTTCGCCATTGTTTGACAAATTAACTGTTGATGTTCCTCCATTATTACCTCTATCTGCCTTTTGATAATTTACCGAACCGCTAAAAGTAAAGTCGAAAACATCACAACGATAGTTAGCTTGCAAAGACTCGCTCAATGTCAAAGTAGACGAGGTGCCCTTTCTTTTGTTTCGTTTTTCACCGTTAACCAAATCACCGGTTAGAGATACATTTTCACGATAGCCACCTGATGTACGAGAAGTAATAGAGAACTTCTGGTTTGAAAGCGGAGTCGAGAATGTCAAGAATGCGTTAGTGCTCCAATTACCATTAACATTTTCCTTATAAGATTTAGTATTAAATGTAAGAGTATCAGTGTAAGTCACAGTCGCAATAGAGTTGATGGTATTGTTGTATGACAAATTAACTATGAAATTTCGGCTAGAAGTTCTATCAAAATTACTGAAATTCAACGATATATTATTACTGAACGATGGTTTCAAATCAGGATTACCATATTCCAATGCCATAGGGTTGCTCACATCAATAACCTCCTGCAAATTAGTGACACTTGGCGCACTACTACGTCCATTGTATCGAAGCTGCAAATTCCTGGTGCTAGTAAATCTATACTGAACACGTACATTAGGAGCCCAGTTAAGCACTGATTGCGTAGTATTTTTACCCTTATTCATTCCAACAATGTTATCTACCTTTGATTCTTGAGGTTGAATAGACACACCCAAATTGTAACGCAATTTATCATATCTACCCTGCCAAACCAATTCAATACGGTGATTGATGTATGTATTATCAACCTCACTACTCAAAGAATCATTACGCACTTCACTTGAATCTTCATAAACATACGAGTAAGAATCAGAGCCTTGGTTTTGGTAGCTATATCGCAATTGTAGATAGTTTTTTTCGAACAATGGCTCAACATAACTTATTTCGCCACGCAGACTCAAGCTATTTGATTTTCCATCAGAGTTACGGTTTGATTTACTATTCGTATTGAGATTATAATATTTTGCGCCAATAACATCAGTAGCTTCTGAAGGGCTGACAGAACCATTCAAGCCGACACCCAATGTGATACTACGTCCATTATCGTTCAATTTTCTGACTATTTGTAGGTTTGCATTATATCGGATATTTGTCGACTCACTATTGTAGTCTTCTGTTGAATGGTTAGCAGAATCACGTTTCATAGTTGTTTCGTCCAAAGAACCAAAAGTGGAAGATTCAGAATTGCTGTTCATTTCACTATTAGACAAAGTCAGGCTTGGTCTGAAAAGGATAGTTGTCATAGAGTCGATACCCCAATTCAAACGGCCAGAAACCATAAGCATATTACTTGTCGTAGTTGAAGCTGAGCTGCTATTTGTAAGAGATGTGTTGCCACTATTCAAGAATTGTTCAACAGTGTTTTTACCTTCTTGTTCTCTTTCTTGGTGTTGAAAAGTAAAGTCACCACCATATTTCAGCTTTTTACTTGGTTCTTGTTCCAAAGAGGCGCTTACGCTTGCTGAAGAAGTTATTCCTCCAAAGCCCATCATCATACCGCCACCCATGCCGCCAGTACGGCCACCCATTCCACCAAAGCCGCCGCCCATCATCATGCCGCCGCCCATCATACCTCGACCGCCACCCATGCCGCCAGTGCTACCACCGCTACGCATATCATCCAAAGCACTTGCATTGTTGATATTGTTGACACTACCAATCACAGAGAAATTACCATCCTCGCTAATTGTATTCAAGTCAATATGGCCATCATAACGATAATCGTCTGGACCGTCAATGTCATGGCCACCACCAGCCCAAACCTTTCCAATCCAACCATCCATAAATCCCTTGCGAACTGTGAAGTCAAGTACCCATTCTTCCTCTTCGTCTTCCATGCCGGTAAGTTCAGCTTGCTCGCTTCGCTTGCTATATGTCTTGGCATCTTTTACCATGTTGGCAGGCAAGTTCTTAAGAGCGACTTGTGGGTCACTGGAATAGAATTCCTTACCATTCATCAATATTCTGGAAATTTGATTTCCATTTACGGTAACCTGGCCATCACTAACCTCCGTACCTGGCATTTTTTTCACCAAATCCTCAAGAACTGCACCTTCAACTACGTGATATGCATCGGCATTGAATATTACGGTATCATCCTTTACGGTCATTGGAGTAGCTTCAGCCACAACGCTAACCTCAGCAAGTTGTTCCGCATTTTCCAACAAGAGGATTTTTCCGACTTTATTGTCTTGGCCTTTTACAACCTCAATGTTCTTGTCAACCGAATTATATCCGATGAAAGAGGCGCGGACCAATATCTTTCCTGAAAGTTTGGAACTTTCAACCTTGAACGATCCGTCTTCCTTTGTAGCATCACCTGTAATATAGGTGCTGTCTGGCAACGAATAGACCTGCACATTGGCATATTGCAAACCTTCGTTTGTGTTCTTGTCAATCAAATAACCTGAAATTGATGTAGTCTGAGCTATTGCTACATTGCTAATCAGAACTGAAAGAAATAAACCTAACTTTTTCATATCAATTAATGTTTTCGTTTTTCGCGATGCAATGATATTTCCTTTTTAAATAATGGCAATGTCCTTATAGATGAAACAGGGTAAAATGCCGATTGAACTTGTTTAATTTGCATTTGAGTCTATGATTTGGCTTTTTTTACCGTTGAATTTCACTTTTTCTTGTATTTCCCGATTATTGAAGTCGGCAAACCTGTAAAAAACAAAGCATAGTAACTATTTACATCTTATTATAAATCATTGTATTATCAACAACAAAAGCCATTCTATCCGAATGGCTCCAGGCTATGCGTTCTATCGACAAAAACTACCAAATATCGACTCTGTCATCTTTTGGTATATACATTTTGCTTGACTCGTCAACTCCAAAGGCATCATACCAAGAATTGATATGCGGCAATGTTCCATTAACACGCCAACGGCCCAATGAATGAGGGTCGCTCTTGGTACGCTTGCGGATTTCCTCATCACGAATATTGCCGGCCCACACAGTAGCATATGCAATAAAGAAACGCTGTTCTGGCGTAAAACCATCCTTATTAGTTAATGGTGATTCTTTTGTGGCATTCTTGAATGCCTGATAAGCTACTTGCAACCCGCCATGATCGGCGAGATTTTCACCGAGTGTCAACTGACCGTTTGCCTTCAAGTCATCAAGGACATTGATTTGGCTGAAGAAATCAGCCAAAGGCGTCACACGTTCGACGAAACGGTCGGCATCATCCTTTGCCCACCACTCGTGGAGATTGCCATCCTTATCAAATTGGCGGCCTTCATCGTCGAATCCGTGAGTCATCTCATGACCTATTACAACTCCAATGGCGCCATAATTGAATGCATCGTCGGCCTCCATATCGAAAAATGGATATTGCAGGATTCCGGCAGGGAAGCAAATTTCGTTGGTTGTGGGATTATAATACGCGTTTACGGTCTGCGGGGTCATCTGCCATTCGTCGCGATCGACAGGCTTGTTGTATTTTTTCCGAACCTCATAATCACATTCGGACGACACTACAGCCAGAATGTTTTCCCAAAGAGACTTTTCTTCAGAAACAATCATATTTGAATAGTCGCGCCATATGTCAGGATATCCGATTTTCACATAGAAAGAAGCAAGTTTGTCAACTGCAACCGTTTTTACAGAATCACTCATCCAATCTTGCGCCAAGATGCGTTCGCGCAAGGCATCCTGAAGATTGCCGACCAATTTTATCATACGCTCTTTATGAGCGACGGGGAAATACCTTTCAACATACAATTCGCCTATGGCTTCACCCAAATATTCATTGCACAAGTTTACCGCACGTTCCCATCTTGGTTTTTCAGACAACTGTCCGCTTAATGTGGTTTCATAAAAATCAAAGGAAAGTTTTCTTATTTCATCGCTAAGGAACTTGGCAGAAGCGTCGATATAGTGCCATTCAAGATATGCTATTTGAGACTCGACAGATTCCTCTTCAATCATTTTATTGACTTCGTACAAGAATTCCGGTTGGCAAAGATCAAGTTGTTGCAAGTTGACAAGTCTGATTTCATCACATAAGAAATTCAAATCTAGATTGCTGCATTTTTCATTTAAAACAGAAAGATCCACTTTATGATAGTTCGCTTCAGGATCGCGCAATTCAACGGCTGATTTTGACGCCATTGCCAATCGTGTTTCAATGCGCATCACATTTTCCATTTTTTGACGTGCAACAGGCTCTTCATCCCCGCAGACAGTCATAAACATTTTAACGACATATGCACGGAACGCATTCATTATCTTCTGCGTACTTTCATCTGCATCGACATAGTAATCTTTTTCGCCTAAAGACAAACCGCCCTGAGCAATAACAAATATATTGTTTCTGCTGTCTTTTGAATCGGCGCCAATGCCAAAATCGAAGTATCCATCAATGCCTTTGTGCATAAATTGATACATAGTATGGACAAACTCATTTTTGTCAGAAATGTCTTGAATGATTTTCAAATCATTTTTCAAAGGTTTTGGTCCCTCATTGTTCAAGCGTGTGCTGTCCATCACTTGATTGTATAGAGTCTTTATTTTATACGCATTTGACCCCTCTTTCTGTTGTTTGTCTGCCAATTCTTTTATCAAGTCATTAACACGCTCACGATTATCATTGGCTATCTTGTCGAACGATCCATAACGGGAAAACTCATCTGTCAGTGGGTTATTGCGCATCCAACCTCCACATGCAAACTGATAAAAATCATCGGCAGGATTGACTGTGGTGTCAAGATTTTCGAGCCTCAGTCCAGATTTTTGCTCCATATGGCCGCAAGAAAACATTATTGTTGCAATAGACATTAGCAATATACTTTTGGGTATTATTTTTTTCATATAACAAACAATTAGTTGCTGAAGAAAAAACAAACATATAACAAAAAACGGCACGTATTGTTTAACACAGAAAAAAAATCGAATCCAGCAGTTGAATGAAAACAAAAAAGCCACCGTAAAGGTGGCCTAACGAGTGGAGAATATCGGAATCGAACCGATGACCTCTTGCATGCCATGCAAGCGCTCTAGCCAGCTGAGCTAATCCCCCCCTTGACTGTTTTGCGGGGCAAATATATAAAATCAATCTAAACGTGCAAACGTGTAGCCCTTTTCTGAAAAATATTTGAGGACACGCGGCAATGCATAATACAGGTTTTGGCTTGCCTTGACTGAATCGTGGAAGGTTATTATGGAACCCTCTGTAGCATACTTAATCACACAATTGCAACAATCTTCCGGCTTCACGCGACGATTGTAGTCTTCGGGCATCACATCCCAAAGGACTGTACGGTAGCCTTGCTTGCGCAATGGATGTATCTGTCCCTTCACAAAACGGCCATATGGTGGGCGCATTAGTTTTGATTCGATGTACTGTGACGCAAGCGCAACATCGTCCAGTCAAGGCAGATTGCGATGTATCTTTGCAGGAACATGATTTCCAACTGTTCTCTCGCCACCATCGGCTCGGAGATCGGCGGCAAGGACCACGCCACTGTCCTCCACGCCTGCAATACGGTTTCCGACCTTATGTCGACAGACAGAGTATTCAAGAA
>CALABN010000228.1 GCA_937885735.1 uncultured Bacteroidota bacterium
TTGATGCAACCAGAAAGTATTTGTTTAAGCTTCATGATGGCAACATGAAAGCAGATGGTAGTCATGATGGTAGCTATTACGTTACAGTTGTTCCACATTCAAGCACTGGTATCACCGGCACACGTTTTTCGCCATAATTTGAAAATACGAAATAAATAGTATCTGGCTGAATCATTGTCAATTCTATGTCATTGGGCAATTGCGACTTGATTTCCTCGAAAAGTGCGCTAGTGCCTAAATTGAACTCCATTGTCGATTCCTTTGCCAAAATATGGTTGAGACGGCTCAAATTAATAACTACAGGCTCCGGCGTCTTGCCCAACTTGTAGCGCAAGATGTCGAACCCTCGGCCGTGCACACTCAAGTCGAAGTTGTCAGGGAGGTTGTTGACTACAACCTTCTGCATAGGCAGGTTGATGAATGTGATGGGATACTGGATTGTGGCGTTGGTCTCTTCACCCAATTTGTTGAAGAACCACATTAGCGCCGAAAAGCCAAAAAACACCACGTACAGCAGCATCTGCTTGTCGAAACGCAACTTCTGCCTTACAACTGATACTATTTTAATGTCTGACTCGTTCATCACAAAACACAAAACCCGCATTTTTCAAATGTCAAATTTAAAAAAAATGCGGGTTTCCGCGAAAAAGCGGAATCAAGTTGTAATTATGCCTGTGCGGTAACGTCTGCAGGGTCTTTTACAAGACCTGCCTTGTCAACCTTGATTAATACGCCGTTTGATACTTCAAGAAGCACGGTTGTCTCTTTCACTTCGGCAATGGTTCCGTAAATACCGCCAACGGTCAGGACCTTGTCGCCTTTCTGAAGAGACTTGCGGAACTCGTTTACCGCTTTCTGTTTCTTGGCTTGTGGACGAATCAGGAAAAGATAGAAAATGACGATGATCAACAACATCATAATAAGTCCTGATCCTGCACTGCCTTGTGCCTGTGCACCGCTACCTTGTGGTGCCATCAAAAAAATGCTTAATAGATTCATAGTGATTATTATTTATTTAAAGTTTCAATATTAACGAAAATCTGCAATTTTATAGGTTCGGCGCCACAATTTGTCCAAACATTGGCGGATTTCAACTGCTTCCCCTCGCGTCCGTAACTGTCGAAAATGACTTCAACAGTACCGCTGTCGCCAGGTGCCACTGGCTCGACAGAATATTTTGATGCGGTACATCCGCAACTCGTGGTGACATCGGTTATTACAAGATTGCCGTCGCCAATGTTGCGAAATTTGAACGTATGCGACACTTTTTCGCCCTGCGCTATTGTGCCGAAATTGTGGCTATCGACATCGAAACTGATTTGCGGTGTGCCGTTTGCGGTTTCAGACTGACGCGATTGCCTGCCACAACCTGCAAGGCTGACAGCAATCACAATCAATATGACTTTCCCGAAAACAGGCTTCATCGTAAATAGTGTCGTAATTTATTAGTTTTCAATCAAACCGCGACCTGTCTTGTTAATCTTGCCGTCGGTTTTCATACTATTGATAATCTTGTCAAGAATGCCGTTGACAAAGGCATTGCTACGCTCGGTGCTGTAGAATTTGGCAAGGTCGATGTACTCGTTGAAACTAACCTTTACTGGGATGCTCTCGAAACTGGTAATCTCCACTATCGCCAATTCTATGATTAGCAAGTCCATCTGCGCAAGACGTTCAAGGTCCCAATTCTTGATATGCTGACGGATTATTTTCTCGTTTTCCTCGTGATTGAGAATTGTCTTGCAGAAAAGGTCGGTTGTGAACTTGCGGTCGTCGTCGTTCTTGTATAGTTTCATCAAAGGGACTGACGTGGCGTTCTCTTTAATCCGCTCAACAGTCTTGATGTTCATACTCAAGACGAACTCAATATCATCATTCCAGAATATCGAGTTTTCCTCAAGCACCTGATAAAGCATATCGTCGTCGACCATATATTCATTGAAGAAGTTCATCACGAACTTGCGGTCGGCATCATAGGTGTAATCGGCGCTGGCCATATAAGCCTTGTAACTATCCGACTCCACCATCACATTATATATATGCTTGATGAGTTCAGGCGTGGCATTCCAATTGAGAACATTGGCATCGGCATAGACGCGCAAAGCCTCGGTCTGCTCAAGTTGTCTTACAACTTTGTTGTCGACAAATTTCGTATTTGGATTCAAGTCTTCGTCCGAAGCAATGAGTTTTGTCTTGCGCAACTCGATTTTGTCTTGCGCATAACGGTTTACATCTAGAAGCAGGATGAAGAAAAGGTGATAAAGGTCGTACGATTTTTCGATGCTTTTCTGAAGGTCTTTTTCGTATTTTGGCAATCCTTCAGAATTGTTGCCATTGAAATATGCATAGAGAAGTTGAAGAACTTTTACTCTAATTAATCGTCTGCTAATCATTTGAAGAACCTTTACATTGTTTTTAATTCGGCTACAAAGATAATTTGTTTATTTAGGAATTAGGATTCAGGAAGTAGTTTTTTTTCTGCCGACATTAAGCGTTGATTGACAACTGAAAAAATCTCCGTTAGCCTATTTCGACCACGGTGATTCCCGCTCCGCCGAAATCAACGTGCTCGTCGCGGACACTGCTGACGACATCTACCGTCTGCAGATACTCGCGCACTACGTGGCGCAAGATGCCGTTGCCCTTGCCGTGCAGAATCTTCACCTCGAATGCGCCGACCATAACGGCCTCGTCGATGAAACTGGCCACTCGGCTCACAGCCTCCTCGGCCCGCATTCCGCGCACATCGAGTCCTGGATTGAACGACAGCCTGCGCTGATTGAGTTCATACGACTGCTGGAAACTGCCTTGACGTACGCTCTTGCGAATTTTCTTCTTCTCGTCGTCGTTCAGATGCTGAAGTTTGTCGACCGATATGGTTATGTACATATTGCCAAATGCGACCAACGCACTCTTTTCGTTCAGTTCCATTATCTCGCCAATGGTAGTCTGTCCGTCAATCTTGACAGGCATTCCAATGGTGAAGTCGCGCTCACGCTCGGCCACCACATCGGCGATGCTCAACTGCTGTTCCTGTTTCGACTTGCCTGTCTTGACACGATTTTCGCGTTCCTTCAACTTTCTTATTTTCTGAAGTATGCGTTCTTCCTCCTCGCTTTGCGATTGTTCGAGCGACTGCTTCACTTCATCAAGTTTCTGGCGGGCTTCCTTGGTCTTCTGCTTGTCGGCCTGTGCCTCCTTTATCTGCCTTACAGTATTCTCAATGGCCTTGTTGGAGTCGGCCAAAATGCGTTTTGCATCTTCCTTCGATTTGGATATCAATTCCTTACGCATTTGCCTCATCTCATCGAGTTCCTTCTTTTCGGTTTCCATCATCTCCTCAAGGCGTCGCTCAATCTTGCGTATGTTCTCGCGCTTGCGCTCCCAATAATACTTGTCGCGGGCAATCTCGCGCAGATGCTTGTCGAAGTTCAGGTGGTCCTCGCCCACCTTGCTCCGCGCGTCGTCGATGACGTCTTGCGGAAGGCCTATTTTATATGCTATCTCGAATGCGAAACTGCTACCTGGCTTGCCCATCTCCATAATGAACATTGGCTCCATCTTGTTGGTATCGTAGAGCATAGCGCCATTTACAATTCCTTCGTGACCATTGGCGAAATGCTTCAGGTTTGTGTAGTGAGTTGTTATCACTCCGAACACTCTGGCTTGATTGAGTCTGTCGAGAATGGCCTCGGCAATGGCTCCGCCCAACATCGGCTCGGTTCCCGTTCCGAACTCGTCAATGAGAATTATTGTGCGGTTGTCGGCGTTGCGCACGAAATGTTTCATATTCATAAGGTGCGAACTATACGTACTCAAATCATTATCAATGCTTTGCTCGTCGCCAATATCGATAAACAGATTCGAGAAGATGCCCGCCTTGCTTCCAAAATCGACAGGCAACGGCAACCCGCACTGAAGCATATACTGCAACAGTCCGACGGTTTTCAGGCACACCGACTTGCCACCTGCGTTTGGCCCGCTTATGACAAGAATGCGGTCGGTGGAATCGAGTGTTAGGTTGAGCGGTACAAGCGTGCGCCCCTCTTCGCGGAAACTCATCAGCAAAATAGGGTGACGGGCATTGCGCCAATCAATCAAAGGCACATCGGACAGTTCGGGCACGCAGGCGCCAATCTGCAACGCGTATTTCGCCTTGGCGCGGATGAAATCGATGATGCCCAAAAACATCATCGCATCTTCCAAATCGTCGGCATACGGACGGATGCTGTCGGTTAAAGTCTTGAGTATCTTTATTATCTCGCGCCGTTCGGCCGATTCGAGTTCAGTTATGGCGTTGTTTATCTCGACAACGGGCGCAGGCTCTACATAGCAAGTCTTTCCTGTGGCCGACTCGTCGTGGATGATGCCCGATATCTTTCGCTTCTGCGATGCGGGTATCGGTATTACAACACGTCCGTCGCGGACTGCAAGCGTGGCATCGGGCTCAACCCATCCTTCTTGTTGCGCCTCGGCAATAATCTTGCGAATGAGCCGTGATGCTGAGCCTTGCCTTTCGGCCAATTCCTTGCGTATTTGCGCCAATTCGGGCGACGCGTTGTCACGGATACGGCCTTGCTTGGTCATAACGTGCTCAATGCTGTCAACCACGTAAGCGTGCACTGTGACGTTTGATGCGATGGCGCTCAAGGTCGGATATTTTTCGGTGTTTTCTTCTTTGGCGAAGAATCTTGTCACATCTTTTACTGTTGACAATGAACGGTATAAGCAGAATAATTCTTCAACTTCGGCAAAAGAGCCATCAACCTTCATCTTGACGAACAATGGCCTTAAATCGAAGAAATAGTCGGTTGGCAACT
The DNA here is from genome assembly GCA_937885735.1 of uncultured Bacteroidota bacterium. The sequence goes on from CALABN010000228.1 coordinate 4,821, forward strand.
GCGTTCCAACCTGTAGCAACTGCATAAATTCGGACACCTCGTCGAGTCGGTTGCGCACGTCGGCATATTTGGGCATAAAGCGCATCTTGTCGACAAGCCACTGGCCGACAGGGCCGAGACAATATGTCTTTATTGTTTCCCTGATGCGTACGAAATCGATTTTTTGCTCAAAGTTGTCGGGATAAATCATCGCCTGAAATTTTGTGGCAAAGATAAATATTTCATTTGCGTTATTCTGTGCAAAATGCGCCAATACTTGATGTCGGTTTTAAACACATACAACAAAAACAATCCGGCAAAATGCAAATACATAATGCCACAACAAAAAAAAATGCCGGCTTTAGGCCGGCATTTAATGCATTGCAATTATAAATGTTAGATTTTTTCCAAAGCCTGCTCCAAATCGGCGATGATGTCTTCAACATCCTCAATGCCGACAGAGAAACGGATAAGGTCAGGACGAACACCTGCGGCAATCAGTTGCTCGTCAGATAGTTGGCGGTGAGTATGGCTGGCCGGATGAAGCACGCAAGTACGGGCATCGGCAACGTGAGTCACGATGCAGGCCAACTGCAGGCTGTCCATAAACTTGATAGCGGTAGAACGATCGCCTTTGACGCCAAATGTGACAACGCCACACGATTGTCCGTTAGTGAACTGCTTTTGTGCCAAAGCGTGGTATGGACTCGATTTCAGGCCGGCGTAGTTAACCCAAGCCACTTTTGGATGTTTCTCAAGATATTCGGCAACCTTTTGTGCATTCTCGCAATGGCGAGGCACACGCACGTGAAGGGTTTCAAGACCAAGGTTGAGCAGGAATGCGTTTTGCGGTGCCTGAATTGAGCCAAGGTCACGCATCAGTTGGGCAGTGGCCTTTGTAATGTATGCGCCCTTGCCGAAAGCCTTGCTGTATGCCAATCCGTGGTACGACGGGTCCGGCTCTGTCAATCCGGGGAATTTATCCTTGTGTGCTTCCCAATCGAAATTACCGCTATCGACTATGCAACCGCCGACGTTGGTAGCGTGGCCATCCATATATTTGGTGGTAGCGTGAGTTACGATGTCGCAACCGAACTCAAACGGACGGCAGTTTATAGGCGTAGGGAAAGTGTTGTCCACAATCAATGGAACGCCGTGCGAGTGAGCAATGCGCGCAAACTTTTCAATATCGAGCACGCTCAGCACCGGGTTTGCTATTGTTTCGCCAAACAGACATTTAGTGTTCGGGCGGAAAGCCTTGCTGATTTCCTCCTCTGAAGCATCCGGATCGACAAATGTGCATTCGATGCCAAGTTTTTTCATGGTTACCGAGAACAGATTGAATGTTCCGCCGTAGATGCACGACGATGCCACAAAGTGGTCGCCGGCTTCGCACACGTTGAACACTGCATAGAAATTTGCCGCCTGTCCCGATGAAGTAAGCATGCCTGCAACACCGCCTTCGAGTGCGCATATTTTTGCTGCAACAGCGTCGTTAGTCGGGTTTTGCAGACGAGTGTAGAAATAGCCTGAAGCCTTCAGGTCGAACAGGTCGGCCATTTCCTCGGTATTGTCGTATTTGAAAGTCGTACTTTGATAAATTGGAAGTACGCGTGGCTCGCCGTTTTTCGGCTTCCAGCCTTCTTGCACACAGATTGTGCCTAAATTCTTTGCCATATCAGTATGTTTTTATTAGTTACTTTTTGACAATGCAAATATACTTCTAGCAGACAAATACAACAAATAACAATGATATTATGGAGAATATTTCTATCAATCACAATTCTTATGAAATAATATTCTAATTTTACACTAAAAAATTGAACGCAAACAGAAAAAACAACTATCTATGGCACTTGACGCAACCGACATTCGGATTCTTGAGATACTGCAGGACAACAGCAACATAACTACAAAAGAGTTGGCCGAGCGCGTTAACTTGTCGGCCACGCCTGTCTTTGAGCGCATAAAGAGACTCGAGAAGGAAGGCTACATAAAAAAGTATGTGGCCATAGTCGACGGCCAGAAGGTGAACAACGGCTTTTGCGTATTCTGCAACATAAGGCTCAAGAAGCACAGCAAGGAATGCATCATTCATTTCACAAAATCGATAATGAAGGTGCGTGAAATAACCGAATGCTACAACATATCAGGCGATTACGACTTTATGCTGAAAATATGCGTCAACAGCATGGCGCACTATCAGGAATTTGTCGAGAACGTGCTTGGCACCATCGAAAGCATTGGCAGCCTGCACAGCCTGTTTGTACTGAAGGAAGTCAAGCAGACGTATTCGGTGCCTATTGCAGTCCAGGCATAAAAAAGGCTGAGCCGTGTCCGCCTTTTAACCTGTTACGTCCACTCACCACTCGGCAGGGGCAATGCTTGACCCAAAATCCGAATCGGCAATGTCGTTTATCGATATTACTTCGGCAGTTGAGAATATGTTGTCGATATCGAGCAACACAATGAACTTGTTGTCATTTTCAATCATGCCGGCAATGTAGTCGACATCGGCATCAAATCCGAAATTTGGCGATTTCTTTATGTTTTCCTTTTCGACCTCAATGACATTTTGCACCGAATCGACTATTATGCCAGTCTCTATTTCCGTATCGCCCTTGGCTATCTCTATTATTATGATGCAGGTCTGGCTGTCGGGCTCTTTTGGCTCCATGTCGAGTTTTATGCGAGTGTCGATAATTGGCAACACCTGCCCCATAAGGTTGATGACACCTTTCACATATTTAGGCGCACGCGGAATGGCGGTTATTGGCTGCATCTCCAAAATGCGCACCACCTTGCCCGCATTGGCTGCATAATCTTCGTTTCCTACCCTGAATACCAGATACGATTTTATTTCATTTATTTCCATAACGGCTACGAATATTCAATGTATATAACACATCAGAATGCGTTTTGTTCAGCACCGATAGGTTTTATTTCGCATAATTCACAAAGTCACCAACTTCGGTCTTTGCAAAAAACTGTTCGCTAGATTACCGCTACATGCATTGGCAGGAATCGCTGCACTCGAACTGCACTTCCTCAAACTCAAGAGTGGCATGACCTATACCGTGTTCAGCCATCTCCTTCTTTATTTCGGTCTTGATGCGCTGCATATCGTTCAGGTCGTTTACCACAATATGCGCAGTGGCTGCATTTTCGGTTGTACTTATTGCCCATATATGCAAATGGTGAATGCCGGCAATATTGTCAATTGACTTGATATCAGATAGAAGATCTTCGGTATCGATATTTGACGGCACGCCATCAAGAGCCAGCCTTATGCTATCTTGAAGAAGATTCCAGGTAGAAACAATAATGGCAAATGCGATTGAGAGACCAATAATCGGATCGATGATGCTTATGCCTGTCCATTTTATCACAACGCCCGAGACCACTACGCCTACTGACACAAGGGCATCGGCCGCCATGTGAAGGTAAGCGCCTTTCACATTCAGGTCCTTATCCTTGTCCTTCAGGAACAGCCAAGCCGTAAGTCCGTTTATGACAACGCCAGCCGCTGCCACCCACGCTATTGTTCCGCCGTCAATGGCTATAGGATTGATTATCCGTTCAACACTTTCGTAGATAATTGCCCCTACAGCCACAAGCAAAATCAATGTATCTGCTTGTCCGCCGCCTTCGTAAGATTTATTC
>CALABN010000229.1 GCA_937885735.1 uncultured Bacteroidota bacterium
ATACTAGTTTTATCATTTATTGCATTCATTATAAGAGCAGCAGCTTCATAATGATAATAAGCATCAAATTCATCTAAAAATAAAAATGAAACTTTATCAAAGAATATTGGTATGCTGTAATATTAATGTTTGTAGCTATCGGGTTCGGTATTTATTACATGTTTAAATACCCGCCCACAAGAAACGCAATAGACAAAGTTGCCTTAAAAACACCGTTAATCGGAAACTTGTTAAAATACGGCGACTTTGCAAACTTTGCCGTAGGCGAACGCCAATTCTACACAATTGAAAACAACCTGATGAAGATAAAGTTCACCAACCTTGGCGGACGCATCGCATCAATTGAGCTGAAGGAATACGACACCTACGACTCGTTGCCTGTAGTGCTTTTCGACGGCGATTCGACTATCTTCAGCCTCGGGTTCTTTGCGCAGAACCGTCGCATCGAGACTGGCAAGCTGTTCTTTACGCCTTCTGAAAACATTAACACCACAAATGTTGGCAACGACTCGCTTACCGTATCGTTCAGCATCAACCTTGACAACGACCGCACAATGGAATATGTATATACCATATATCCTGACAGCTATGTTGTCAGCTTCAACATCAAGATGCACAATATGAACAAGTTGGTGCCTGCAAATTCGGGTTACCTGTCTCTCAACTGGGAATCGTACATAACTGGCATGGAGAAGGGACGCAAATGGGAGACTATGAACTCAACCATTGCATACCGCTACTTCAACGACGACGTGGAGCAACTGAACGAGACCAAAGACTCTGACGAGGAGACTATCAACAGCCGTTTGCAGTGGATTTCGTACAAGCAACACTTCTTCAATGCCACGCTTATATCGAAAGACGGTTTTATGAACGCATCGCTCAAGCAACGCAAGGAGACTGTCAATCCAAAATATGTGAAACTGTTCACTTCTGAATTGTCAATGCCATACGAAGGCAAGGCTGACGAATGCTTTGAAATGCAAATGTTCTTCGGCCCTAACAAATTCAAGACTCTTAAGGCTCTTGACATTGACCTGCAAAACATAATTCCTCTGGGACGTAGCATCTTCCGCTGGGTGAATGTGGGCATTGTGATACCTACTTTCAACTTCCTCGGCCGATTTATTGATAATTTTGGCATCATCATATTGATTATGACCATTTTGATTAAGTTGGTGCTGTTCCCGTTCACATACAAGTCATATATGTCAACGGCAAAGATGAGCGCCTTGAAACCAGAAATGGACAAACTGAACGAGAAGTCCCCGAAACAGGAGGACGCAATGAAGAAGCAACAGGCAATGATGGACCTTTACAAGAAGGCTGGCGTAAACCCAATGGGTGGTTGCCTTCCAATGCTTCTGCAAATGCCGTTGCTGATTGCAATGTTCCGCTTCTTCCCTGCATCAATAGAGTTGCGTCACGAAAGTTTCCTTTGGGTTGACGACCTTTCAACTTACGATGCCATACTCAACCTGCCATTCAACATACCGTTCTATGGCGACCACGTGAGCCTATTCTGCCTGCTGATGACTATTGTGAACATACTGTACATAAAGATGAGCGGCACCACTCAAAGTGGCGGCCAGCAAATGCCAGGCATGAAACTTATGATGTATATGATGCCTATAATGATGCTGTTCTGGTTCAACGACTACGCAGCCGCATTGAGTTATTACTACTTCATCTCGTTGCTGATTACCATTGTGCAGACTTACATTATGCGCCGCTCGGTCAATGCAGAAGAACTGCTTGCAAAGGTCAAGGCCGCACAACTGAAGAAAACGCCAACCAAATCGCGGTTCCAACAACGTATGGAGGCTGCAGCAAAGCAACGTGGCATCAAACTGCCGAAATAATCAAATTGAAATATGATTAAAAGCCGTTCAGAAATGAACGGTTTTTTTTGTTGAGTCATTTTGTGTTTGAGAAGGAAATGCAAATGACAATTGACAATTAATAATTAACAGTTAACAATTAACAATATTGCAATGTTGTAGAGACGTTGCGTGCAACGTCTTTCAAATATTTGTATTACAAATGATTAATGAAAAATTCATGGCAATTCACGGTAATTCGTGTTTGAAAAAAAACGCTCTGCCGATAAATCGACAGAGCGTCAAGCATATATCCAATTTGCAAGAAAAGGCTTATTGTGAGATTTTCTTTTCGAGATTGTCGAGGCGTTTTGAAATTTCAGGGAATTTGCGGAACAGCACGTATGAGCGCAACCAACCTTGATAATCCTGGACAGGCGAGCCAATCATTGCCACACCCGATTTGGTTATTGATGAGTTGACACCCGACTGTGCGCCAAGATGTACACCGTCGGCAACGGTGATGTGAGGCGCAAATCCGACCTGTCCGCCACACATACAGTCACGGCCAATCTTTGTTGAACCAGCAATGCCACATTGTGACGACATTACTGTATTTTCGCCAATCTGCACGTTATGAGCGACTTGTACAAGATTGTCAAGTTTGACACCCTTGTGTACAATTGTAGAGCCCATTGTAGCACGGTCAACGCAGGCATTTGCGCCAATTTCAACATAGTCCTCAATGATGACGTTGCCAATCTGCGGAATCTTCTTGTAGTTGTTGTCTGAGTTTGGCGCAAATCCGAAACCGTCGGCACCGATGCTTGTGCCAGCGTGAATGGTCACATTGTTTCCCAATATGCAGTTGTAGTATATTTTTACGCCAGGATAAATGATGCAGTTGTCGCCAATGCGCACATTGTCACCAATATAGGCCTGTGGATAAATCTTCACGTTGTTGCCAATGACGGCATTAGGGCCTATGTAGGCGAAGGCGCCAAGGTAAAGGTTGTCGCCATATTTTGCGGTAGAGTCGATGAACGAAGGTTGCTCTATTCCGCTCTTGCGAGGAATGACAGCCTCTGCCACCATATCAAGCAACGATGCAAACGACTCGTAGGCATTATCGACATAAATCAATGTTGCCGAAACGGGATTTTCAGGCTTGAAGTCGCGATTTACCAACACTGCCGACGATTTGGTAGTGTAGATGTACGGAATGTATTTTGGATTGGCAAGGAATGAAAGTGCTCCTTCACGGCCTTCCTCAATCTTTGCCACGTCGCGTAGCTTGACGTCTGCATCGCCGACAATTGTCCCCTTCAGTGCTTCGGCTATTTGTGATGCTGTAAATTCTATCATAATCAAATGGTTAAGTAAATGAATGAAAGAATGGTGAATTATGTATTCACCATTCTTCCGCTATGTTTTTTAGTCGACATTGTCAAATAGGAACGAGTTGTTCTCTCGCAGTTTGCCGTCGCTTGAAAGAGTCATATGCGACACCTGGCTGTTTTGTGGATTTGCCTCAGGTGCTTGCTGTGCCTGAGCTTGAGCCTGACGACGCAGGTATGCAGGCTGAGTTTCCAAGTCGAGCAGTTCCTGTTCAGTGCTGTATTTCAGTGGCTGAATGTTGCTTGATGCCAAAAACGAATTGTTGTCGGAACCACCGAAGTCAAATTCGGCCTGACGGATTTCGTAGTCCATTGGATTTATGTTTTCCAATTCCAGATGTTGTATGTTCTCGCGGTTGTTGGTTGCGAAATTTGTCTGGAATCCAAGGTCGGCTTGTTGTTTTGGCTCGTTAGCGACAGGTTGCTGTGCAGGTTCATTCTGTACGGTATCCTTCAGGACTACAGTCTTGCGTTCTGCAGGCTCACAAGGAATAAAGTCGTTCAGGCTGTCGTCGTCGAAGCCAGTGGCGATGACCGTCACGCTCAAAGCCTCGCCAAGCGAGTTGTCGATGGTGTTGCCCCAGATGATGTCGGCGTTGTTGCCAGCAGCTTCCTGCACATAGTCGTTGATACCGCAAACCTCGTCCATTGTTGATTCGTGCTCTGAACTTGATATGATGTTCAGCAATATGTTTTTTGCACCTCGTATGTCGTTATTGCTCAGCAAAGGTGAGTGCAATGCCTTTTCAATAGCCTCAATGGCGCGGTTTTCGCCAGTAGCGCTTGCCGAACCCATAAGTGCAATTCCACTGTCGGTCATTACAGTCTTGACGTCGGCGAAATCGACATTTACAATACCGTGGACGGTGATGATTTCAGCAATGCCTGCTTTGTCATCAGCGCCAAGAAGAGTTGTTCCGT
>CALABN010000230.1 GCA_937885735.1 uncultured Bacteroidota bacterium
CTGTAAAAATAATTCAAGAGTTGTTAAGAACATTATTCAGCATCCTCTTCTTTTTCTTCCAATAAAGATATATTTAGGTCACATATTAAACTTATTAAGTAAGGGCGTGAACAATATTTTTGTTCCATCTCTTCAATCAATTGCCCCTAAAATATATAATTGTTCAAACGTTGTCTTGTGGCGCTAATTGTGGAAAAGAATTTTATCAACCGAGCAATGTGCTAACATTCTTTTATTTACGGCAATTAATAAACAAGTGAAAAAAATTTTTGAAAAAATGTCGAAACAAATTCATTTTAATCATTTCAAATGTTTGCAAGTTGAATAAAACTTTCTACTTTTGCCGACCAAAATGTTGTAAAAATATAACACATAATAGATATGTACGCAATAGTAGAAATTAACGGACAACAATTCAAGGTAGAGAAAGACTCTAAGATATTTGTTCACCGTGTAGAGGCTGAAGCAGGCGCAGTTGTTGACTTCGACAAGGTATTGCTTGTTGACAATGATGGCGACGTTAAAGTAGGCAAACCAACAGTTGATGGTGCAAAGGTATCAGCAAAGGTGCTTGAGCAAGTTAAGGGCGACAAAGTAATGGTATTCAAGAAAAAGCGTCGCAAAGGTTACCAGAAGATGAATGGTCACCGTCAACAATTCACTCAAATTCAAATTGAAAACATTATAGCATAATATACTATGGCACACAAGAAAGGCGTCGGCAGTTCAAAGAACGGCCGTGAATCAGCAAGTAAGAGATTAGGTGTTAAGATTTTTGGCGGTCAGGCAGCAGTTGCTGGCAATATCATTGTTCGTCAAAGAGGAACACAACACCACCCAGGTAACAACGTTGGTTTGGGCAAAGACCATACTTTGTTTGCTCTTGTAGATGGTACAGTTTCTTTCGTTAAGAAACGCGACAATAAATCATACGTATCGGTTATCCCTACCGAGGCATAGATTTTTATCTTAAGAAATCAGGAAAGAGGCTGCCTATCGATTAGATAGCATCCTCTTTTTTTATTTAAAGGGAAAATAACCACGAAATACAACAAGCAATGCTTACTTTAAAACAAATCCAGGAAAATCCAGAGGCTGTCATCGCAGGCTTGAAGGTCAAGAACTTTGATGCAGAACCTTACATAAAGCAAATCCTTGCCAAAGACGAGGAACGTCGTAACACACAAAAGGAACAAGACGACCTTTTGTCTCAAATCAATGTAATCTCAAAGCAGGTTGGCCAATTGTTCAAGGAAGGCAAGGCTGACGAGGCTAACGAGATGAAGAAAAAAAGCGCTGAACTTGGCGAAAAGCAAAAGGCTCTTGGTGCCAAGCTCGATGCCATTTCGGCAGAGTTGAACGACATTCTTGTACGTCTGCCTAACTTGCCTTACAAATTGGTGAAGCCAGGCAAGGGCGCTGACGACAATGAGATTGTAAAACTTGTTGACGACACTATTCCTAATTTGCCAGCTGATGCAAAACCACACTGGGAATTGGCAAAGGACTATGACCTTATCGACTTTGAACTTGGCGTCAAGATAACTGGCGCTGGTTTCCCAGTTTATAAAGGTATGGGTGCAAAACTTCAACGCGCACTTATCAGTTTCTTCCTTGACGAGAACACAAAGGCAGGATTCCTTGAGATTGAGCCACCTTTGATGGTGAACGAGGCTTCAGGCTACGGCACGGGCCAACTTCCTGACAAGGAAGGCCAGATGTACCACGTTGGCATCGACAATCTGTATTTGATTCCAACGGCCGAGGTTCCTGTTACAAACCTTTATCGTGACGTGATTGTGTCTTCAAAAGACCTTCCAATAAAGAACACCGCCTATAGCGCCTGCTTCCGCCGCGAGGCTGGTTCATACGGCAAAGATGTCCGTGGCCTGAACCGTCTGCATCAGTTTGACAAGGTTGAGATTGTTTGCATTGAGCATCCTTCCCGTTCTTATGAAACTCTTGACAAGATGGTTGCACACGTTGAGTCTTTGGTCAAGAAATTGGGCTTGCCTTACCGCATTCTTCGCCTTTGCGGTGGCGATATGAGCTTCACTTCTGCAATGACTTACGATTTTGAGGTGTTCTCTGCAGCACAGAAGCGTTGGTTGGAAGTAAGTTCAGTTTCGAACTTTGAGACATTCCAGGCAAATCGTCTGAAATTGCGTTTCCGCGATGAAGAGACCAAAAAGACACAATTGGCACACACCCTGAACGGCAGCTCATTGGCTTTGCCACGCATTGTTGCGGCTTTGCTTGAGAACAACCAGACTCCTGAAGGAATCAAGGTTCCTGAGTGCCTGCAGCAATTTATGGGTTGCAGTATGTTGACAAAATAACAAAAGACCATATTTTGACAAGATGCCCGACTGAAAAGTCGGGCATTTTTGTTTATAATTGTACCATTATAGCAAGATATGGAGCGAAGGATTTTAGGAATCGACCCAGGAACTAACATAATGGGATATGGTATTGTTTCAGCCGACGGCAATAAACTGAAGCTGGAGACAATGGGTGTGATTGTGCTTAATAAAATCACCGACCCGTATATAAAGTTGGCAACCATTCACGAGCGTATAATAAAACTTGTCGATGAGTTTCATCCTGACGAATTTGCCATTGAGGCACCGTTTTTCGGACAAAACGTACAGTCGATGCTAAAGTTGGGAAGGGCGCAAGGTGTGGCAATAGCAGCCGCCATTTCAAGGCAAATCCCCATTTCAGAATATGCGCCACGCAAGATAAAAATGGCCATAACGGGCAATGGAGATGCATCGAAGGAGCAGGTGGCGGGAATACTTCAGGGTATGTTCAAGTTCGCCGACTTGCCAAAGAACCTTGATGCCACCGACGGTTTGGCCGCAGCGGTCTGCCATTTCTACCAGCAAGGCGGGCAGTTGAGTCAGGCGAGCCATACAACAAGTTCCTCGTCAAAGACAAAAGGAAGCAAGTCGTGGGCCGATTTTGTCAGCAAGAATCCCGACAGGCTGATTGGAAAATAGTGGCATATCAGTCACCCAAAAACAGACATAAATCATAACGGCAAATGTTTCAAACATATAGGGGATTTCCATTCTTCCTTATATCTTTGCAACACAAAACAAACTTCCAATCAATGATAAGACGCTTGTTCATAGTTTGCCTGTTGTCAATATTGTGTTTCAATGTTGTGGCGCAATCCGACATTGACGCCGAAACGAAGCAACTTGTCAACTACAGGCGTATGACGGACAAGAACAAGGCCACATTCCGCAAGCAACGCCAAAGCCAGATTGACAAATGGAAGGAGGACAGCATCCCTGAAAATTTCCGTGTGCCTGTGGAACTGATTAGTTTCCGTAACGCATCGGCACGATACTACGCACTCTATAACGCCAAGTACAAGATGGGCATAGGCTATGTGCCGTCTGACCTTGTGTCGCTATATGAGCAGGAGGCGTGGAGGGCGCTGCGGGAGATCGGGCGGGAGCTTGACCGGCAGACGCTGCGCACCA
>CALABN010000231.1 GCA_937885735.1 uncultured Bacteroidota bacterium
GTGCGGGCACTGTTGACGACTGACACCCATAAAGATACCGATAAAAAACAAAAATCGCCGAAAAGTTCATATTGCCCATTTTTGTTATCTTTGTTTTTTTACGGTGAATTTATAGAACTCACCTTAATTAAGAATTAAGAGCCAATGGCCAAAAACTAAACCTCTCAACAGCGAAGCGTCTCAACCTTTTAAATAACGCAGATTCAACGGATTGGACGGATTTTCGCAGATTTTTCAAACATAAATTGCCACGAATTGCCATAAAATTTTTATTAATTATTTGGTGGACAATGTTTTGATAAGACGTAGCGCGCAACGTCTCTACAAATGTTGCGTCAATAAAATGGTTGATTTTTTACAATCGAAGGCTGGACGGGATTCCGTGGCAAGCACAGAATGACGGTGGCTATGTTCTTTTGTCACTTTTCTTCAAAGAAAAGTGAATGGGAAAATGAAGATTGAGTTGCGCCTTCAGCGCGCCAAACAAAAAACGGCAACAACCCAACGTGTCGTGCGCTCATTCTTCGCGTACTCTGCGTTGGGCTATTTTTTCTGCGCTTTCAGCGCGAAATGCTGTTTTTGTGCGCCCCGAAGGGGCAGTTCATAATAGCCTATGGCAAAGCGTAGCGACACCATAGGATAAACAACCACTACAAAAAAGCGCCCTGAAGGGGCAGGTCAAATGGAATTAAGAATTAAAAATTCAGAATGCAGAATTAAGTGCCAAAGGCTAATAGCCAACGGCCAAACACCACAACAAATCAACCAATCAATTTTATTCATTGTCGCGTACCTACGGCACGCCTTTCATAGGCGGAGAAATGGTATTTCTACCAATCTTCCGTCCCTACGGGACTGACTTAATTAAGAATGCATAATTCACAATTAAGAGCCAATGGCCAACGGTTAAATGCCAATAGCGAAGCGAACCTTACTAGGCACTAGGCACCAGGCACTATGCACTAAACATTCAACCTTCAACTTTACAAACACCGCCTTCACAAACCTTGACATTTGTCAATGCAGGAATTGACGCAATAAATCCATTTTTTCATTTTTCGCATTTGCTATATATGAAAAAGCATATACATTTGCATACCGACCGTTTAGTATTTCGGTAAATATTAAATCATTGATTATGAACGATACGCGTGATTTTATCATTGATGAGGCCTACAAATTGTTCCTGAAACAAAGTTACGAGGCCGTTTCAATAAGCACCATTAGCGATGCCATTGGTTTTACAAAGGGTGCGCTTTACCACCATTTCACAAACAAGGAAGACTTGTTTAAAGCGGTAATTGACAAGCATTTTCCAATGTTTTCATCAACAGAGGGCATCAACATCGACAGCCTCACGCTCAAAGACCTTATAAATATATGTGTGCAAAGAGCCGAAGAAGTCCTTCGAAGCCTTAATCCAAAGGAAATAAAATTCAATCCAGTCAGTTTCATAGGGCTTATGAGTGACGCCTTTAGGCATTATAACGAATTTGCCCACAACAAGTTAAAGGAAATAGACAATTGCATCAACGACATCAAGAATGTTGTTGTAAGGTCGATTGAACGTGACGAGATAAGGTCAGACATCGACCCCACCATTGTCGCAAAACAGATTTTTGCCACAAGCATCGGCTCTGCCACTGAAGTGTTGCACAACTTCACCATTGAAGAGACTGTAAACAACCTGCGCGCCGAATTGAACCAATTTTACGCTTTGCTGAAAAACTGATTATTTGACAATCAAAAACATACCAACCGTTCAGTATATAAATCAATCATCACAATAAATAATAACAAAAATGAAAATCAAACTTTTAACCATTGGATGCGCACTCGCACTGCTTGCAGGATGCGCGCCGAAAGACAAAACCCCAAAATTTGCATCACCTATCAACGTGACCTATGCGACTGTTGTAAACCAATCAACGGTTGAGCATCTCTCCTACAGTGGCACAGTAGAGGCTGGACAGACCATTCCGCTGAATTTTGAAGGAACTGGAACGGTACAGAAAGTGTACGTTGAAGCAGGCGACAATGTCAGGGAAGGCCAACTGCTTGCCACTCTCGACAAGACTGATGCAAAGAATATGTACGAAATGGCATCGGCAAAGCAGAAACAGGCACAGGACGCCTATGACCGCCTGAAAACGGTATATGAAAAAGGTAGTTTGTCGGAAGTGAAATGGGTTGAGATGCAGACAAACCTCGACCAGGCCAACTCATCGCTGAAAATTGCCGAAAACAATCTTCAGAAATGCGACCTCAAATCGCCTGTGAACGGCGTTGTCGGACGCAGGAACATTGAGCCTGGTATGTCGTCGATTCTTGTCAGCAAGGCTCCGTTTGAGATTGTCGACATAAAGCAGGTCAACATAAAGATTGCCATTCCTGAAAAAGAGATTGGAAAGTTGAAGAAGGGCGACGACGCAACATTCACGGTTGGCGCACTTGGTGGCAAGGAATTTTCCGGAAAGGTAACAACCGTGAGCCCCGTTGCCGATATGCTGTCGCGCACTTACGAGGCCAAAGTCCAGGTTGCCAACAAGAATCAGGAACTTATGCCTGGTATGGTCTGCGACGTGAACATCGACTACTCCACCGACGCCAAACGCTTGCTGGTGCCCTACATCTGCGTTTCAAAAGACAACGAGAACCAACAATACGTATATATAATTGACAAGGCCAACAAGAAAGTTAACAAGCGCATTATCACCACAGGCCAGTATTTCGACAAGAATCTTGAGGTGTTGAGCGGTCTTGCCGAAGGCGATATGGTGGTTAAGAACGGAAAGGAAAAACTTACCGACAACTGCCCTGTCAACTTCTAACGGACTTTGACTGAAATATTTCAAGGATTCCACAAAACTTAAAAAACGTTGAATTTAAGAACACTCCACAATTATGAAAATAACATTCATTGAAAGGGCGATGCGCAACAACACTGTTGTCATTACAATAGTGCTCTCGATGATGCTTGTTGGCATTGTTGCGCTTATCAAAATGCCACGCAACGAGATGCCTGTCTTCACCATAAGGCAAGGCCTTGTGGTTGGCGTTTACCCTGGCGCATCATCGGAACAGGTTGCTGAACAACTGACCACTGCTGTTGAAAATTATACATTTGGTTTTAAGGAAGTTAGAAAAGAAAACACATATTCATACTCTCGCGAGGGTATGATGTATATGTTTGTGGAACTGACAGCCGACTGCAAGGATGCCGACGAGTTCTGGTCGAAATACAAGCACGGACTTGAACAGTTGAAATCATCGTTGCCGACAGGCGTGCTGGCCCTGTTTGCCAACTCTGACTTTGGCGACACTTCGGCTCTGCTTATAACGCTGTCGAGCGACAACCACACTTACAAGGACCTTGAACTGCAACTCAAGAAACTTGAGGCCGAAGTGCGCAAGATTCCCGCAACGTCCAAAGTAAAGCACGTTGGCTTGCAGAAGGAAAAGATTTTTGTCAACGTGGACCCTGACAAACTGAACGAGTACAACATCAAGTCGCTGTCGCTGTTGAGCGCATTCCAGGCAAACGGGCTCGTGGGCTACGCAGGCAACATTGACGACGGCGAGACTCAAATGAATATGCATTTTGGCGAAAACTTCGAGTCGGAAAAGGACCTTGCCGAACAGATAGTATATTCTGACATCGACGGCAACGTAGTGAGGCTGAAGGACATAGCCACCATAGAACGCAAGTACGACGACCCTGACAGTTACATTAAGCAAAACGGCAGAAAGACCATTCTACTCTCACTTGAGATGCAGAACGGCAACAACATTGTAGAATACGGCGAAGCAGTTGACAAGGCAATCGAAACCTTCAAGGCCCAACTGCCCGACGGCATCGACGTTGAAAAGATTTCGGAACTGCCAAAATACGTAAAGGAATCTGTCAACGACTTTATGCGCGAGTTTATGATTGCCATAATAGCGGTAATCTGCGTCACTATTTTGCTGTTGCCGATGCGCGTTGCTTCAGTGGCTGGCATCACCGTGCCGATATCTGTGTTGATAACACTGGCTGTGTTCTATTTCTGCGGAATAACGCTGGAAATGGTGTCGCTCGCCTCTCTTATCCTTGTACTTGGAATGATTGTGGACAATTCAATAGTGATTATAGACAACCACGTTGAGATGATTGACCACGGACTGTCGCCTTGGCACTCGGCAATAAAGAGCGCAAAGGATTTGAGCGCATCGGTAATTGTGGCTACAATAGCAATCATCTGCGTTTATGTTCCGCTCGGCTTTATGATTCCTGGCTCGGCTGGCGAGTTTCTTGAGATAATACCTACCGTGGTGGCCATAGCACTTGTCATTTCTGTCATTATTGCGCTATTGCTCGTCCCCTACCTTAACTTCGTGTTCATCAAGAAAGGCCTGAAACGCACTGACAAACCAGCCGAAGGCAAGAAGAAACGCCGTACGTTCCTCGACATTATGCAAGGTGTTTACGACAAATCACTTGAAAAGGCCTTCAAGCATCGTCTGGCCTGCATTGTGGCAACTGTCATCATACTTGCCCTGTCGTTCTGGGGTTTCACCACCATTGACCAGGAACTGTTCCCAAAAATGGAACGAAACCAATTTGCCGTAGAGGTATATCTGCCTACGGGCTCGTCGCTCGAACAGACTGAAATTATTGTGGACAGTGTTGAGAAACTGCTACTTAACGACCCTCGCGTAACCAACGTGACTAGTTTCATAGGCACAAGTTCACCACGTTTCCATACTGTATATGCGCCAAAAATGCCTGCTCCAAACTTTGGACAATTGCTTGTCAACACTATATCGAACCAGGCAACCAAAGACATTGTAGCCGACTATGACACAGTCTATTCCGACAAGTTTGCAGAGGCACACATCAAGTGGAAGATTCTGGCAATGCAGTTCACACCGTCACCTATCGAGATTCGCATCTCGTCAGACTCCATAAACGATATCCATAAGGTAGAGCATCAAATTATGGACATTGTGAACAAGACCAAAGGCATTGCCTGGGCCCGCACCGACTGGGACCAGATGCAACAGAACATACGCATTGACGTGGACCGCGACAAAGCCAACCGTCTTGGTTTGTCTAAAAGTTTGATAGCCACATCGTTGCTTGCAGGATTCAACGGATTGCCACTTACCACAATTTGGGAAGGCGACTACCCTGTCGATGTTCAGTTGACAATGAAGAACGCCAATGAGGAAGAAGGCATCAAGGCTTTGGAAAACAAATACATAACCGCGCCAAAGACATTCTCGGCCATACCTTTGCGCTCTGTTGCCACATTGCGTCCTGAATGGAACGAGGGAACCGTAGTTCACCGCAACGGCGTCCCCACCCTGACTATTGTCATCGACGAACTGCCTGACTACGTGGCATCTAACATATTGAACGAACTGATGCCTCAAATAGCCGACATCGACCTGCCACTCGGCACATCGATTAGTTACGGTGGCGACTATGCAGGAACCGAAGAGGTGTTTGTTCCAATGGGCATCGCCTTGGCATTGAGCATAACACTGATATTCTTTGTGTTGCTGTTCCAATTCAAGAAATTCAAGGTCGTATTCCTGATAATGTCTGGTATGCTGTTGACAATACCTGGCGCTGTCATTGGCCTGAAACTGATGAACTACCCATTCAGCATCACAGCATTTGTGGGCATTACAAGTCTTTGCGGTATGATTGTGCGTAACGGCATCATTCTGATAGACTATGCACGGGAATTGCGCGACAAGGAAAAATTGTCGGTGCGAGAAGCGGCAATAGCGGCGGGCAAACGTCGTATGCGCCCAATATTCCTTACATCGGCTGCAGCAGCAATGGGCGTTGTGCCAATGATTATCAGCCGTTCTCCACTATGGGGGCCTCTGGGAACAGTCATCTGCTTTGGCCTGCTGATTTCAATGGTTTTGGCATTATTCCTATTGCCAATACTTTACGACGTATCATATGACGACAAGTTGAAAAAGCCAGGATTCTGGTCGGTGCCATATCACCAAAATTTCTCAAAAACATTTGTGGGCGTGTTGTTAATAGGCGCATCAACATTGATTTGCAGCAATGCATCGGCACAAGAACCTGACAGCGTGTCAATGACAGCAAAATCGGGCACTGCAATCAGCCTTGACTCGTGCAAGCACGCCGCCCTGCAATTCAACAACGACATTAAGAAATCGGAAATTGACATAGAGGCGGCTGAACAGCAGAAAAAGGAAGCGTTCACAAAGCATTTCCCTTCGGTAAGCGCCGCAGCCGTTGCTATGAAGGCTTTTGACCCACTGATAGAATTGGGCGATATGACTATGGACGGAATGCTGTCGAAAAGCCCTACCTACAACCAACTTATGACTCAAGCAGGACAAATACAGCAACTGCAACAAGCGGCACAGGCTGGCAATATGGAAGCAGCCGCTCAATTGCAACAACTTCAGCAGGCTGGCGTTATCGACCAACTGA
>CALABN010000232.1 GCA_937885735.1 uncultured Bacteroidota bacterium
GCTTTTTTATAATTATCACGAGACTCTTGATCGCCTAAACAATTAATCTTAAGTTTTAAATTATCAAACCCAAGCATCTTAAGTGCACGGTAACTAAGAATAATAGTTTCAACATCCGCGTACACACTATCTACACCAATATTCTCAATTCCAAATTGAGAGAATTGGCGATACGTGCCGGCTTTTGGTCTTTCGTAACGGAACACGGGTCCTAAATAATACGCTTTAATTGGGAAATCATTATCCGCATAAAGTTTGTTATTAACAATCGCTCGAGCCACACTTGCGGTGCCTTCTGGACGGAGCGTCACACTACGATTTCCTAAATCGTTAAAGGTGTACATTTGTTTGCGCACCATATCACTACTGTCGTTTCTCGTTACAAAGGCAGAATTAAAGGGTGGGATGTGGTCAATGAGGCCATTATGGAAGATGGTTCGTTGCGCCATTCACAGTTCTATAACATTATTGGTCCTGAATTCATCAAACTCGCATTTCAGTTTGCTCACGAAGCCGACCCTGATGCAGAACTTTATTACAACGATTACGGCTTGGACAATCCAACCAAACGTCAAGGAGTTATCAATCTTGTCCGTGACTTGAAGGCGAACGGATGCAGAATTGACGCCGTTGGAATGCAGTCGCACGTTGCGTTCAATACAAATCTCACTGAATATGAGAATAGTATTGTGGCATTTGCCAATGAAGGAGTGAAGGTTATGGCTACCGAACTTGACTTGAGCGTCTTGCCTTGGCCTATGGGCTATTTTGGTGCCGACGTCTCAACCAATTTCGATTACCAAAAGCAGATGAACCCTTATGTTGATTCGCTTCCAGCCGAAAAGGCAAAGGAGCAGGCCGACTTCTTCGTTAAATTGTTTGAAATCTATCTGCGTCACGCCGATGTGATGGACCGTGTTACATTCTGGGGCGTGGCCGATGGCGACAGTTGGAAAAACGGTTGGCCAATGCCTGGCAGAACCGATTATCCGTTGGCTTTCGACCGCAACTATGAACCAAAGCCTCTTGTTGAGGCCATTGTCAAGTTGGCGAAAGAGAAGGAATGACTAGTGGCAATTGATGATTCGCAATTCACCAATACGAAATCTAAACTTCTAAACATAATAAACATTATAACCATAAACTTAATACTATGACTACAAAACGTTATTTATTTCCTGCCGACTATATGGCTGACCCTTCAGTACATATCTTCAACGGCAAAATCTACATTTATCCTTCTCACGACTGGGAGGCATCAAATGTTGAAAACGACAATGGAGACCAATACATAATGAAGGACTACCACGTGCTTCGTATCGATGGCGACCCAATGACTGGAACTGTTGTTGACTGTGGTTGCGTTCTGCGTCAGGAGGATATTCCTTGGGCAGGTCGTCAACTTTGGGACTGCGATGTCCAGGAGTATGAGATGGAAGTCCCTACAAATGCCGAAGAGCAGTCACAAGGTATGGGATTCAGCAAGAAAATCAAGAAGTACATTATGTATTTCCCTTTGAAGGACCGTTGCGATGTGTTCCATTGGGGCACCGCCATTGCCGACAATCCTGAAGGCCCATTCATTCCACAGAATGCACCTGTGCCAGGTTCTTACAGCATTGATATGTGCGCATTCAAGAATCCTGCCGATGGCGAGGTTTACGTCTATTTTGGCGGACTTTGGGGCGGTCAACTTCAACGTTACAAGGACAATATCCATCTTGAAACGCCATATCTACCTGAAGGGAAACAGGATGCGCTTCCTTCGCGTTGTGTCCGCCTTACAAAAGACGGCTTGAACTACGCTGAAGCACCACGTCCAATAGTTGTTGTTGATGAGAACGGCAATCCGCTTAAGGCTGACGACCCACACCGTTTCTTTGAGGCAAGTTGGACATTCATCAAGGACGGCAAGTACTATTTCACATATTCAACAGGCGACAGCCACCTGCTTTGCTATGCTGTTGGCGACAATGTTTATGGCCCGTTCACATATCAGGGCGTGATTCTCACACCTGTTGTCGGCTGGACCACTCACCACGCCATTATCCAGTATGAAGGCAAATGGTACTTGTTCCACCACGACAGCGTGCCATCAGGTGGCAAATCGTGGTTGCGTAGCCTGAAGGTGTGCGAACTAGAGTTCGACGCCAACGGCAAGATTAAGACCATTGAAGGTATTGATAAATAATTGGTAGGTTATTTATTTGACATAAAGAGAGATGCGAAAGTGTCTCTCTTTTTTTTGTCCCTCAAAAATGGATGTTTGCATTATACGCGTTTCCGTTTGTCAAAAAAAAGAAAAAACACACTTTGATTTTGAAAATTACCTACGTATCAAATTCAGCAATTCGTAAATTTGAGATTGTGAAAATTGGATATAGGCTATATGAAATAAAAAAAGATAATAAAAGTGTGATTTTCAGTGAACTTTTTTCGACTCTAAACGTATAATATACTATAACAACATAAGGAGTATTATTATGAATACACTAAACTTTACCACTGGGGCCTCTTGGGGCAAAAACAAATTCAATGTTCAAACCGGTTTAAACGGCATTAAAACGATGCTTAAATACGCTTGCCTGTTATTGGCGCTGATGGTTGTGTCAGCGGATGCGTGGGGTGCTGATTTGACAGTCAATAATGATAATAATACTACTATTACTAAAAATACAACGTACGATAATGTGACGTTAAAGACCGGCAATAGGGCTTCGTATATTACCATTCGCAATGGAGCAACATTGACTATAAACAAAACGTTGACCATTGAGGCTCCAACAAGTGATAGGGATAGTAGACGCAAATATATCAAGGTTGAAAGTGGTGGTAAGTTGATTGTTAATAATGTTGTGTTTTATAATACAACTGGTGATGGTTACGATAGTTATATTGAAATACAAAATAATGCCATTGTAACAGTAACTGGAAATATTACAATGAATGGAGGACCCAAAAGAAACTATATACTTTTTTCTGGTAACGGCACATTGAATATAGGAGGAACAATATCTGGTGGAGGCATAACAAGAAATTCTGATGGCGGTAATGCAAATACTGGTACGGTGAATTATACTGGTGTTAATTCAACAACTATTTGTATTTATAGATATTATAATTTGTCATTGAGCGGAGCAAAGACATATTCTTCTGATGGAGGTGTAACGATAGATGGAACTTTGTCGATGAATGAAAATGCTACATGGAACTTTAATGGGGCCAATACTTTAAATTTAAATGGACCAATTGAATGTGGAGGAACTCTTAATGTTGTGAACGGTACTGTTTATATTGGCATAAATGCTCAAAATATTTTAAAGGGTACATATAATAAATTATATTTTTCTTCTGCATTAACGTCTGCTGGTCATTATAATCTATGTGGAGATGTTACAATTTCTTCTGCAAATTTCAACAATACATATGGAACAACATTTTCAACTTCGTACAATATTGCTTTCAATGGTATTGGCAATCCTCAAAATGCAACTATCGATGCTAATGGTGGTACGGTATCATATAATGGTAGTCAAAGCCTTATTAAAGGCACATATAATAATTTGAGTTTTAAAAGTGGTACAGGTCTCAAAACTTTAGCAGGCAATGTAGCCGTTAATGGACAATTAACTTGGCCTAATGGCAACATCTCATTAGGCACCTACGACTTTACTGTCAACCCAACAAAGATTTCAAATACTACATATAATGCATCCCACATGTTTGTTTGCAACGGCGGTGGTAATTCTGGCAAGTTAATCTTCCAAAGTAGCAATAGTGGCGATTTTACCAGCAGATTTGTTCCTATTGGTATTGATACTGAATATAGGCCTGTTACAATCACCAGTGCAACGGTAAGTGGAGGCATAGGAAAGATCGGCTTTGCAGAGGTGCCTGAAAGCGGAACAGGAAGTGCAACCGACTTGCAACGTTATTGGAAGACAACGTTCGAAAATGTTAGCGGAGTAGGTGCAACGTTGAATTATAAAGCATCTGATGTGCCTTCTGGTACAGATGAGACAACGTTGAAGGTTAGTGCATACGACGGCACAGAATGGAATACATGTGGCGGAAGTGTTGATAGTGAAAACCACAAAATTAATCTATCTGGTGGAACGCCTGGTTGCCAATGTGTTACGGCTTGTGAGCCAGTTAAGACTTTCTACACATACCAGACTGGTAATTGGAGCGACTATCTAACATGGACACTCGACCCATCTGGTCAGTTGAAGAAGAATCCAGGCAATGTTGTTCCTGGTGCAGGTAGCCGTGTTGTCATTCTTAATGGCGATAAGGTGATAGCTGATGGTAATGGCAAGAAGTGTATGTCCATGCGAATAGACAATGGAGGTTCCATTTCGTTAGGAACAACTACAAATCACGATTTTGGTACAGTGAGCGGGCAAGGAACCATTATGTTGGCTTCTGACCAATTCCCGGCAGGTTCATTCAATGCATTTATGGAAAACACTGGTGGTACTGTGGAATTCAACAATAGTGTAAATTTCAACATGCCTGCCACAATAAACGGAGTTGCAAAATTCAACAATCTTATTTTGAATTTTACAGGAACCAATACTGCAACATTGGGCAGAGACCTTGTTGTTAATGGCGATTTCACTATTAAGAAAGGTACATTCCAAATAGGCAATGACGCCAATGGACGCACAATTACTGTTGCAGGCGATATGCTTGTTGAAACTAATGGCAAGATTACA
>CALABN010000233.1 GCA_937885735.1 uncultured Bacteroidota bacterium
CAATCTTCTGCAACCAGGCCATCTCCTTGTTACGTGCAATGATGTTATCCAGAGCACCACGTGGACCCTGAGGAGCATCGTTCCAGTAACCGTTTGAGTTGTACCACAAGAAGAGTGCTACGTTCTTTGTTGCGCCATATTCGGCCAGTTCCTTGATTTTGTTGCGACCTATTTGTGTGTCCCAGAGTGCATCTACCAATACAGTCTCGAATTTCATTTCAGCAGAGAAATCGATGTACTTTTTCTGCATATCGTAGGTGGTGTTGCCATCCATGCCAATAATCCACGACCAAGAACCACGTCCATATTTATATTCTTGTGAAGCCTCATAAAGAGGTTTTACATAGTCAAATGCAACTGTCGTTTCAACAATTGGAGCCAATGTTTTTCCGATTGTTATTGTACGCCATGGGGTCGATGAAGGCAGTGCCATACCAGGAGTTGACGATGCAAGTCCGTTCATCTCGCCTTCAACGGGCAGGCCGATGCTGTATAGTCCATCTTCCTTGCCAATCAGTCGGCAACCGCAGTAACGGCCGTTGACTCCAGTTTCTGATATCAGCACCCAGCCCTTGTCGGCATTTCTGAACAGGCAAGGGAAGGTGTAGCCTTCGCCCCAGCCGTTTTTGCCCATTTGGTCATCGGCAACATAGCCTGTCTCATAACTTGGGGCAGTGCGTGCAAAGCCTGTCATTGGCAACATTTGAGGGCAAAGAAATGTTGTTGTGCCGGCAGGCAATTTGAATCCGCTGACTTCATCTTTTACAACGCAACAGAGTGTTGGCGCCTGCGAGAGCAGGTTGTAGCGGAATGCAATGTCGCTATTGCTGACATTGAATTCAACTTCGTAAATGTTTTTGCCGTTTTGCGCAAATGTGACAATGGCATTTGTCGCGTCAACAACAATTTCGCTTTTTTTAATGTTTGGCAACTTATATTCATCGTGGAATGTACCTGTTTTGCTGTCGGCAATTGTCATATTTTTTGAATAGTCGCCAAGGTTGAGAACCAGGCCAAGTGGCGAGTTTTCGATAAAAGTCACACCACCGAGTGCCACGTTGTAGGTTGGGTTGCCGTTACCGTCCGATACTGTTACAACAATTTGTCCGTCAGGACTTGTGATTTGCTTCTCTGTTGCTGAAAGACCAATCACGCAACTGCAAAGAATCATACTTAAAAAGATTTTTCTCATATTCTTAAAAATTGATGTTGAAATAGTTATACGTATAGTTGCTTTATTTTAAATAAATCAATTACACAAATATAATTAATTTTTTAATAAAAAGTATTTTATACTTTTAATTTGTCGTAAGTGTTATCGGACTCAATAAAACACAAAAAGCACGGATGTATCCGTGCTTTTTGTGTTTGTATGAATTATGTCTATTTAAAGAATAGTTGTAGGGTTTCAGTCAGGTAGTCGCGTGCGTTCATCCACGTGTGACCGCCTGCGGTTTCCTTGTACTTATATTCGATGCCTTTTTGGTCGAAGTATTCGCGGTGTGTCTTGACGTGTTCATATAGGAAATCGTCGCTGCCAACGCCATACCACAGAACCTTGAATTTTGCCTTCATATTCTCAGGAGTCATAAGGTCGGCGAAGTATTTGTCCATAAGTTCGGGAATCAGGTATGCGCTGTATGACGCCATGTTTGCGAACTTGTCAGGATTGGCGAATGCTGTAAACTGCGATTGTCCGCCACCGCGTGAGAATCCTGCAATGGCACGGCTTTCACGGTCGTTGATTGTGCGGAAGTTGCTTTCAACAAATGGCATTATCTCATTTACAAGAACTCTTGAGAACTGCTCATACATGCTTGCAGCCTGCATATTTGCAGGATTAGGTGTGCCGTGTAGCATATTGCCGTAAGGCAGAACGACAATCATTGGAACGGCCTTGCCTTCTGCTATCAGGTTGTCAAGAATGGTGTTGAATTTGCCAACCTTGAACCAAGTCTCTTCGGTGTCGGTAGTGCCACTTACCAAGTAGAATACAGGGTATTTCTTGCCAGGATTTTGTTCGTATTCGGCAGGAGTGTACACAATGAGTGGACGGTTCACTTTTAGTTCATCTGACTTGTATGTCATGTATGTGACGCGACCGTGAGGTACGTCTTTAATGGTGTAAGGCATATTATAGTCAGGAACTTCAAAAAGTGATGCCTTGAAATTCTCGTTAGGGAACACGTTCATGTTGGCAGGGTCGGAAATTGACACGCCATCAACAATGAAGTTGTATGGATAGATGTCCGGAGTCTTTGGCGTCAGTGTTATTGACCAGATGCCTTTTGAGTTCTTGACCATTGGTTGGTTCCCGTCGGTGAATTGGCTCGAGAACTCGACTTTTTGTGCATTTGGGGCATATACGTTGAATGTTGCCGAGCGGAGTTTTGCTGCAGTCTCGTCTTCAACCAATTGGTTCTTTTCCCTGTCGAAACGGAACTTCATCA
>CALABN010000234.1 GCA_937885735.1 uncultured Bacteroidota bacterium
GGGGGGGGAGCCACAAAACAAGTTCTGCGTGGTTGTCGGAAATGTCGCGTACGCCTACGTTGCCAATTACGTCGCCATAAAACAAAATCGGGAAATTGTGGTTGCCATTGATGTTTTCGGCCACCCAAACGCACGCATCGTCGTAAGTGAACGGCGAGGGGAACCAGCGGTTCATTTCCTTGGCAATCAGTTTGTTGTTCGAGTTTAGTGCCAAATAGGGCTCGTCACCGTTGCGGTACGGGCGGATAATCAGGTCGTTGCTTTCGTAGAACACGTTGTTATTCATTTCCTGCAATTGCTGTGTGAAGTTTGTCCAGGTCGAAATACAAGTTTGCCGTTTCCTGCAATTCTTGGGCGGTGGTGGAAAGTATTGTCTGCTGTTCCTTTTCAAAGAAATCGATGTCGAGTCCCATATCCATCAGTTTTGCGACAGTGTCGGTGCAGTTGAACGGACCGTCGAACAATTGCAGAAGTTCGCCCATCATATAGTTGCGTACAAGTGCAAGTTCATCGTTGCCGACAGGTTCATTCATAAGTCGTTGCATTTCTTTTTTCACTTCGTCGGCAACTTTCAGCGAGTAGCCCGTTTTGACGTCGCCAGCAATGCGTAGCATTCCGCATTGAACTTGAGGATACAGATGCGCGTAAATTCCGTAGGTGTAGCCCTTCTCTTCACGAATGTTCGACATTAGGCGGGAGCCGAAATAACCGCCCAATATTGTTGTCAGCATATTGAGCCTGTGGTAGTCGGAATGGCCCATATTTATGGTCTGCATACCCATTCGCAGGCTCGATTGTACAGCGTTTTGCTTCTTTATGATGAGCGGGCTTGACGCCGATGCGTTGATTATTGGTGTCAATGGTGTCGCAAAGGCTTTTCCTGTAGGCAGTTGGCCAATAGTGTCTTCAATCTTTGAAATCACGTCGCTGGTCACAAAGCCGTTAATCAGGAGTCGGCAGTTGCTTGCGTTATAGTGCCTTTTGTGGAAATCTTTAAGAATTTCACTTGTAACCTTATCGTAATCTGGCAGTTCTGCTCTTATGGCATAAGGGTGGTTGCCAAACACCAGTTTGTGCATTGCATCGTTAGCCAGAACCGAAGTCTTTTCATTGTTTTCAATGTGTATGTGTTTGCGTTCGTCAATCACGACGCTTAATTCGTGTTTTGGGAAGATGCTGTCGGTGATTATCTCGCAGAAAAGAGGCAGAACTTTGTCAAGATATTTGTTTAGGCAGAAAAGACCGACTGTAGCGGAGTCGAAGTTGTTGTCGGTGCGTATTTCGGCACCGTAGAAGTCGAAAGTGTCGGCAATTTGTTGTGCGCTGTGCTTGCTTGTGCCTTCAACAAGCATCATATTTGTTGTTGATGCTATCAGCAGTTGGTTTGAGAATACGGTGCCTGCATTGAATGTAAGTTCAATATATACAATCTCTTGAGAGCCACCAGCCATAATGCTGTAAGGTATGTTGTTGGCAAGATGCCCTTTTTCTATTTTCGGAACCTTTATTTCGGTTATTTGATGAAATTCAGGTGCTTTTGACCTGTTGATTTTTGTGCTCATTTCTTGCCGTTTTGTGCCGATTTGTAGAGTAGGGTGGAGCAGTTGCCTGGAGCAAACATATCAATGGATACATTGGCAATGTCGGTCAGCGATACCTTTTGGTAGTTGTCGATATCGGTGTTTATCATTTCGGCGTCGCCCAACATTTCAAATCGTGCAAGTGTCATTGCCTTGTTCAGTATGTTTACTTCGGAAACCACCTTCTTGACTTCGATGTTGTTTTTCACTTTGGTTAGTTCCAATTCCGATATTTGGTTGTTCCAAAGTACTTTAAGTTCGTTGTTTATGCATTCGTCAGCCTGTTTGAAAGTTACGCCGTCGTTCAACTTGCCTTCAATAAGGAACAATCCAGGGTCGGTTTCACCAGTAATGTAGGCATTGATGCTGGTGAATGTCTTTTGCTGTTTTACAAGATGTTGAAACAATCTTGATGATTCATCGCCAGCCAAAATGTCGGAAATCAGGTCGGCTGTATGATAAGTCTTGTCGAGTCGGCCCCCCATATGATAAGATTTGTAAATGGCGTTCTGTGGCTCGTTGCGCTTTATCATCAGTAGTTGCGGAATGACCTGTTTGGGTTCTTGAGGAATGATGCGTTTAGGTATGTCCCTTTTGGGAATCGGGCCAAACCATTTTTCGGCCAAATGCTTTACTTGTTCGGTTTCCACGTCGCCAGCCACAACCAGAATTGCGTTGTTTGGTGCGTAATAGTTGTAAAAAAATTCCTTGACTTCCTGAAGGCTCGCATATTCAATTTCCTGCGGGTCATTGCCAATGGTAGGCCACATATAAGGGTGTTTGCGGTATGCCAGGCTTCTCATTTTCAGCATCCAGTCGCCGTATGGCTTGTTCAGGTAGCGCTGGTTGAATTCTTCAATCACCACATTTTTCTGAATGTTGAGTTTTTCTTCGGAGAAATCGAGTTCGAGCATTCGGTCCGATTCCAGCCAAAATGCAGTTTCAAGGTTCTGCTTGGGCAGAGTGATGTAGTAATTGGTGAAATCGGTATTGGTGAAGGCGTTGTTTTCGCCACCAGCCACTTGCAGGTGATAGTCGTAGTCGCTGATGTTTTTCGACCCTTCAAACATTAGATGCTCAAATAGATGCGCAAATCCAGTCCGTTCTGGATTCTCGTTGCGAGAGCCAACCTTGTATAATACGTTGAATGCGACAATTGGTGTTGCTTTGTCTTGATGCACAATTACTTGCAATCCATTGTCGAGTGTAAATCTGTCAAAACGTATCATACCTATTTAATTACGGTGTAAAGGTATTATTTTACTTTTCAAACTTTAAAAACCTTATGAACTTTATATTAACGTAGGCGTCAAGTCAGGCGAATGTGAATGTTTTTTGTTTCTGATTGATTGTGAGTTGATTTGCTGATTATTTTCTGTTGTTTTGCTAGTTTCTGAATCACTCAATTGTCGATTTTGACATTATGTGAAGAAAAAAATGTGCCTAA
The DNA here is from genome assembly GCA_937885735.1 of uncultured Bacteroidota bacterium. Next base: position 3,028 of record CALABN010000234.1, read on the forward strand.
AGACATAAAACAACCTTTTATTTTGGTACAATTGCAATATATTCGAGTAATAACCGTGGCCTTTTGTGTCATAATGTGATGCGAATGGCCGATAAAACTTTTAAACTTATATTATGGATAACTTAACTAACAGTGAATCAAAAGGATTCTACAAACTATCGTGGGGACAGCGTATTGGATTTGGTTCTGGCGACCTTGCACAGAATTTGATTTTCCAAACGGTAGCATGTTTCTTGATGCTTTATCTTACTACAGTGTTGAAAATCAGTCCTGCCTTTGTCAGTGGCCTGATTCTTGCAGTTCGACTTCTTGATTGCTTCTGGAGTCCTGTCGTAGGAAAATACATTGATAATCATAATCCAAAATTAGGCAAGTATCGCACATACCTTCTTTTCGGTGGTATTCCTCTTACAGTTGCCGCTTGCTTGTTGATGCTTCCTGCGGCTGCAACATGGTCACCATCTATGAAAATTGTTTATGCCACAGTAAGTTATACTTTATTGAGTATGATATATTCAGTAGTGAATATACCTTATGGCTCAATTATGGCAAGTATGACTCGTGACAATGACGAGGTGCTTATTCTTACTTCAACTCGTATGGTTTGCGCCAACATCGGTCAGATTATCGTTCAGGCAGGTTTCCCTATCGGACTTGCAATGATTGTCGGTATTGCTGTTGATTGGAATCAGGCAGTATTTATGGCAATCGGTACAATTCCTGCTTTCATCATATTGCCATCTTTGCCAATATTGAAAAAATGGTTTGGTAAGAAGGGCCTTTATTACTTGCTTCTTGCAATTGGCCTTGTAGGATTTGCAATACTGTTTGTTATCGGTAAATTCTTTGACGTTGCACAATACAATACACTTGTTCAGGCTGCAAAGGTTATGACCGGTGTAGGTCTGCTTGTCGGCTCATTGATGTGGGCTTTGGTTCCTGAAGTAATCACTGAGGCTGAATATCGTACTGGCAACAGACCTGCAGCCACTGTAAATGCTCTTGCAGGTGTTGCGTTCAAGGCTGGTTTCTCAATTGCTGGTTGGATTACTCCATTAGTAATGGGATGGATGGGATTCAATCTGGCTAATGAGGTTTCTGCCTTGTCGGGCGATCCTAATGCATGGTTTACAGTAATATGCGTATTTGCACTCGCTGGTTTTGTGCTCCGTACACTTTGTTTCCTTGGTTGCAAGGAGAACATTGTTACTACTCCAGAAAAGCCTGTTAGTTACGGTGAGATGTTTAAAGAGTTCAAGGCTAACAAATGCTTGCAATTGATGCTTTGGATTTTTGTCATAGTATTCCTGGCTTCATTTATTGCAGCACCAGTAAATGCATACTATACAAAACTGGCCGATTATTCAGAAACCGTGAAAGAGGCAATACTTTGGTTT
>CALABN010000235.1 GCA_937885735.1 uncultured Bacteroidota bacterium
TCGCTTACGGACAGCCGCTTCACAGCTTCGATGCTGACCGCATCAAGGGTGGCAAAGTGGTAGTAAGGACCATGTCGGAAGGCACTCCGTTCACTACTCTTGACGGCATAGAGAGAAAGCTGTCGGAACGCGACCTGATGATATGCAACGCTCAGGAACCCATGTGTCTGGCCGGAGTATTCGGTGGACTGGAATCGGGTATCAGCGATTCGACTGTCAACGTGTTCCTTGAGAGCGCATACTTCAACCCAGTGTACGTCCGCAAGACAGCACGCCGCCACGACCTGCACACCGAGGCATCGTTCATCTTCGAGCGCGGTGTCGATCCAAACATCACCATCACGGCGCTTAAGAGAGCCGCCCAGCTCATCAAGGAGACAGCCGGCGGCCAGATCAGCTCCGACATCATCGACCTCTATCCTAACCCAGTCAAGCCATTCGACATTACAGTGCGCTACGCACAGGTAAACAGGCTCATAGGCGAGGAAATACCAAAGGATGTTGTAAAAAATGTGATAAAGGGCATGGAAGCCGAGATAGTGGAGGAAACCAGCGAGCAACTCCGTATTTTGGTTCCGCCATACCGTGTTGATGTTCAGCGCGAGTGCGACGTAATTGAGGACATTCTGCGCATCTACGGCTACAACACCGTGAAAATAAGCGAAAACGTAAACTCCACATTGGCCTACGAGCCAAAGCCAAACGTAACCAAGATGCGCAACCTGATAGCAGAATCACTTGTTGGCGCAGGATATAACGAGATAATGTGCAACTCGCTGACCAAAGGCGCATATTATATTGACAATGACGCACATAACGAAGCAAATTCCGTAAAGATACTGAATCCGCTTAGCCAAGAACTGAACGTTATGCGCCAAACACTGCTTTACGGGGCACTCGAAACCGTGGCATTCAACACCAACCGTCAGAACAGCGACCTGAAACTGTTCGAGTTCGGCAACTGCTACTACTACAACCCGACAGAAAGCGAGAATCCGCACGATGCATACAGCGAATCAGAGAAACTGAGCCTGCTGGCCACTGGATTTGCAAATGGCGAATCGTGGACCGCAAAACAAAACCAGGCAAGTTTCTACGGCATAAAGGCAATGGTTGAGCAGATTTTGGACAAACTCGGCATCGACCTTAAAAAAGTCAGTCAGGAAACATTCTCAAACACCATATTCAGCGAAGGCCTGCGTCTCATATACGCACAAAAGACCATTGCCGAACTTGGCATAATATCGAAAAAGGTCCGCAAAGGGAACGACATAAAGGCAGATGTCTATTTTGCAGAAATTGAATGGACTGCAGTAATGAAATCCATCAAAAAGCACAAGATAACATTCACCGAAATATCGAAATTCCCTGAAGTCCGTCGCGACCTTTCGCTTCTGATAGACAAGTCCGTAACGTTTGATGCGATAAAGAAGGTTGTCCAAAAAGCCGAGAAACGACTGATAAGGAACGTATCGCTATTTGACGTGTATGAAGGCGACAAGTTGGCCGAAGGCAAGAAATCATACGCCATCAGCATCATTCTGCAAGACGAGGAGAAAACTCTGAACGACAAGCAGATTGACAAGATAATGGAGCAAATCATAAAATCACTTGACAACGAGATTGGCGCAAAAATCAGATAAAGTGGATTCAACCTCAAAAATAGAAATCATTCAAGGCGACATCACAGAACTCAGTATAGACGCAATAGTGAACGCCGCCAACAACTCGCTTCTGGGCGGAGGTGGCGTCGACGGTGCAATACACAGGTCCGCAGGTCCGCAACTGGTTGAAGAATGCGCCAAACTGAATGGTTGCCATACAGGCGATGCCAAAATAACCAAAGGATACAACCTGCCCGCCCGCCACGTGATTCACACCGTTGGCCCGGTTTGGTTTGGCGGCACGGAAAACGAGCCCGAGAAACTGGCAAACTGCTACCGTAAGTCGATGCAAATTGCCAACGAGAACCACATTCAGACCATCGCATTCCCCGCAATAAGCACTGGAGTTTACGGATATCCAAAAAATCCGGCTGCGCAAATTGCTATAAATCAAATTGTAGAGTGTCTTGAAAAATATCCTGACATCAAAAAAGTGACTTTTGTTCTTTTTGACAAAGAAAATTTCGATATTTACACATCTATTTTATCGAAACTAAAATAAAGACATCTTGAACTCGTTAAAATTTGATAGTACAGAAGATACGCCGGAAGTGATGATCGATGCCAACCTTTGCATCTTCATCATAAGCGGATGCTCTACGCCGGAGAACGCACTAACTACGTACAAGCCTGTGATAGAATGGATTGCAGACCCTAATTGCACGCTTAACAACTGCCAGTGCAAGTTCTTCTTCAAATATCTGAGTTCAGCATCACACCACTTGGTATTCGAAATACTGACTCAACTCGACCGTCTGTACAAGGAAGGCCGCAATCTGTCGATTGAATGGAGCTACGAGAAGATTGACGAAGACATGCTACGTCTGGGACTCGACTTTGCATCCATTTTGAGCCTGCCATTCGAATTCTGTCCAAAAAACTGATAGACAATGAGTCTGCTGATAATTGCAGTAACCTTTATTGTATCGTATTTTGCATTTCAACGTTCCGACCTACTGTTCAAATACGATTTCAACCCTTACCAGATAGTTCACCGCAACCAATGGTACCGTTTGGTCACACATGCCTTTCTGCATGCCGACTGGACGCATTTGATTGTCAACATGCTGGTCTTCTGGTCGTTTGCCGATGTGGCAAGCTACTATTTCGAGTTTCTGTTCAGGCAAAACGGCACACTGCTGCTTTTGGGGCTATACTTCGGAGGCGTGATTGTATCGTGCCTCTACTCGCTCATAAAGCAACGCGACAACTACAACTACAGCGCAATAGGCGCTTCAGGAGGCGTGGCTGCTGTCACATTTGCCTGCATCTTCTTCGACCCGATAGGCAAGATTCTGTTTTTCGGAGTGATACCCATTCCGGGAATACTGTTCGGAGTCATCTACCTGGCCTATTCGTACTACATGGGCAAGCGCGGAATGGACAACATAGCCCACGATGCCCACTTCTACGGCGCAGTGTACGGATTCATCTACCCTATGCTGTTCCGTCCGGACCTGCTGTCAAGTTTCATTGAAAAACTGATGCCATGGCTGCAATGAACAAGGCTGCGTTTTTCGACCGCGACGGCGTGATAAACGACGATACCGGCCATTACTACATCTACAAACCCGACGATTTTGTGCTTTGTCCAGGGGTGGTTGAAGGATTGAAGAAAGTTCACGAACTGGGCTACCTCATCATCATCATTTCAAACCAGGGTGGCATTGCCAAAGGCGAATTCACCACAGCCGACACTGATGCCGTTCACCGGAAATTCATCGACATAATGGCAGAAAACGGTGTGCCAATAACTGAAATATATTACTGTCCGCACCACGACAAGTTCGGCAACTGCCTGTGCCGCAAGCCTCAGCCACTGATGATTGAAAAGGCCATTGCACGCTTCAACATCGACCGCAGTAAATCGTTCATGCTCGGTGACCGTCCAAACGACGTGCTGACTGGCGAGAATGCCGGCATCAAAGGCTTCCAGATGGAAAAGAACAGCAACCTGCTCGAGGCCATTGACCGTTGTCTAAAGGAGATGGGCGACTGACGGGACAACAACAACATTCAGCGCTACAGATTATGTATATCGCCATAAATCAAGATTTTGTAAAGGAAGAGGAAGCGTCGGTCGACATCAAGCCATGGCAAATGGCCACTCAAGGATGCATCTTTTCAGAATGTATCCGTGCCAATGCCGCAAAACCGTTGCTTTTGGACAGACATTTCGCATCAATACAGGCCAATGCACAAATCCTGAAGTTCAATCTGCCTAAATACTTCGACATCACCTTTCTGTCGGCTCAGATTTGTGGCGTGCTTACCCGCAACAAGCTGTTTCAAGCCGCAACCGCAACTGTCACATTCATACGCAGCCTATCCGACAATCGAACGGAAATAGTCATCACAAGCGAGTTTGCCGGCGACGGTCCTTACGAGCAGAACAGGCAAGGTCTGCTAATCGACATCTTTGACGAGGCGTATGTCACCACTCACCGCCCAAGCCAACTCGACCAACACTGCCAACTGGTAAACGCCATTGCCAAGGCATCTGCCATAGACAGGCATCTCAACGACATGCTCCTCATAACGGAACAGGGATTTGTGGTAAGCTCCACTGAATCGGATTTTTTCGCCACGCGGAAAGGCAAGCTGCTCACCCCTCCCGCCGAACTTGGATCACGACATCAGGTGTTGTCGGACATAGTGATAGACCTTGGCCGGAAACTCAACTATCAGGTTGACTGCGAAGCTCTTGTCATGCCAGAGGACCTGCTCACTCTCGACGAAGTGTTCCTATGCAGCACGGCAAAGGGGCTCCAGTGGGTGACTGGCTACAAGAACCACAGATTCATCCACAAAGACTCCAAACTGCTGAACGACGCCTTAAACAAGTTGCTGATTGGGTGAAAATATAACAATTTGTACCCAAAGGTGACAAAATCGACAAAAAGCAGAGCCTAACCTGCAAAAAAACAAGCAAACAAGGGGCTTAAACGACCTTCCAAAGCAAAGAAATTTGTATGTTTGCATTTGGTACACACTAAAAAAGGAAAACAACGTGCGAAAAATAATAAACCTTGGCCTAATAGCCTTTTTAACACTTTCATTTTCAAGTTGTTGTGTTAAATACAAAAATCTTGTCTATATTCAAGACAAATACACCAACACATCTGACACAATTCAAACATCAAAGAATCAGGAAATAATCCTCCGTACGGGCGACAATCTGTACATAAACCTCATTGGCGCCAACATTGAGGAACTTGGCATCTACTACCGCGATGTTAGAAGCAGTGCATACCGCGAATTGTTGGCTCTTCAAGGCTACATGATTGACCCTGAAGGCAACATCAATTTCCCGATGATTGGCAAGACGCAATTGGCCGGCCTTACTATCAAGGAAGCCCGCGACCTGATACAATCAAAAATCGACGAGTTCATTGCAAACGTGGTTGTCGACATTAGGTTGCTCAACTACAAAATCACCATTTTGGGCGAGGTTGCACGTCCAGGAACGTACACATTCGACCAACGCGAGGTGAACCTTCTTGACGCCCTTGGCGCAGCCGGCGACTGTTCCGCCAATGCCGACAGACGCCGTGTAATCATTTTGAGGAAAGAGGCCGAAAACACAAAGGCTGAAACACTCAACCTCCTGAATTCAGATTTCATCGCTAATCCATATTTCTGGCTTAAGCCAAACGACGTCATCTACGTAAAGCCGACACGTTCAAAGACTGTTGCCGCCAACTCTCCGTTGCTTAGCGTCATTTTGTCGTCGTTGTCGGTTACTGCGACTCTCATTTTGTACATAAGTTACCTAAAAGACTAATGCACTATGGACAAGAAGCCTAATAATCAACAGCAAACTGAGGAAAGTCTCGATATAAAGAAATACATACAGATAGGTCTGAAAAACTGGCATTGGTTTGTAATGTCGTGTTTTGTATGCCTCTGCATCGCATTTCTTGTAAATAGATACACAACACCTGTCTTTCAGGTAAATACAACCATTTTGGTTAACGAGGACAACGACAAGCGACAGATTCGTGCTGCTGCCGAGATGATTCAGACTCTGAACACCCTTGGCTCGGGTGTAAACCTGCAAAACCAAATAGGCCTGCTACAATCCTACCTAATTAACGAGCAAGTGCTTTCCGAACTCGAGTTCGACGTCAGCTACCACCGTATTGGCCGTGTACACAACATTGAGATGTACTTGCCTAACCAGCTGAAGGTTGTTGTCGACACCACACATTTTCAAGACTACCTGACCCCACTAAACATTAACATTCTTTCAGACAAGGAATTCCAGCTGCAATGCGATTTTTACGGCATCAACGAACGTATGCGTTTCGGCGACACTTACGAAGACGACAACTACAAATTCACTGTCCTGATCCGCGACCCGCAAAAGTTCTTTTTGGACAATCCCGGCAACTACATTGTAACTCTCAACAACAGAAACGCTTTGGTCAATATCTACAAAAACAAGGTGAAGGTAGAGCAAACCAACCTGAAAAGCACCATTCTGAAACTCACCACTACGGGATTTGTTCCAGAAGAGGCTTGCGACTACCTGAACAAGCTCACCGAAGTGTACATCCGCTACGGCCTGAATCAAAAAAACGATGTGGTTTTCAATACAATCAAGTTCATCGACGAACAGATTGTCTCCATTGTCGACTCTTTGGACGAGACTGGCAGCGACCTGCAGAATTTCCGTTCGAGCAACATGATCATCAACATCACGCAGGAAGGCCAGCTGCTGTACAAGCAATTTGAAGACTTGAACACTCAAAAGGCCGAACTCATTGTTGAACAGAAATACTACGACTATATCACAGACTACCTTAACGACAAGCAAAACACTCAGACTGTGATTGTCCCTACCGCCGTGGGCATCCACGACCAACTGCTGATAAACTTCATTATGCGCCTCAACACTCTGAACGAGGAACAAATGGCACTCAAGGCTCAATCAGTGAAATCGAACCCGAAACTCGACCTTATCAACTCTCAGATTGATGGCTTGAAATTGTTAATTTCGGAAAACGTCAGCAATCTTACAAAAACTAACACAATAGCAATCAAGGATATAGACGGTCGCATATCGGAAATAAGCAAGCAGATTGAGAAACTACCTGCCAACGAACGCCAGCTGATGAACATTCACCGTAAATTCGACATCAACGACCAGATTTACACCTACTTGCTTGAAAAACGCGCCGAAGCCGGACTCAAACAAGCCGCCAACACCCCTGACGCTCAAGTTCTCGACTACGCCCGTCCTGACCAGGCTGTCAGAATTGCGCCAAAGTCTAAAATCAACTACGCCATTGCATTCATACTTGGCTTGGCAATTCCTATCGGCATAATTATACTTGTAAGTTTCTTCAACGACAGGATTCTCACACGCAAGGACATCGAGGACCGCACTGACGCTCCAATCCTTGGCGCAGTTGGCCACAATGCGGAAGATTCTGAATTGGTGATTTTTGAAAAGCCTCGCTCTGTCATTGCCGAATCGTTCCGTACCATAAAGACCAATATCCAGTACCTGATTCTGAACGACGGTCCAAAGACCATTTCGGTGACTTCAACATTGAGCGGTGAAGGTAAATCGTTCTGCGCAAGCAACTTGGCATCCATAATGGCAATGACCAACAAGAAAACCCTTCTATTGGGCCTCGACCTTCGCAAACCACAGATTCACAAAAATTTCAACATAAGCAACAGCACAGGCATATCGACATACCTGATAGGTAAGAACAGCATTGAAGAGATAATCAAGGATTCCGGACACCCGAACTTGTGGATTGCACCTACTGGTCCTATTCCGCCAAACCCGGCTCAGTTGATTGAATCGGAAGGAATGTCAAGACTGTTTGATTATGCAAAGAAAAACTTCGACTACATCATTGTCGATACACCTCCTATCGCACTTGTATCAGACGCCTTGTTACTGTCAAAATATTCAGACACAAACATTTTCGTCATTAGGCAAGGCTATAGTCTGCTAAACTCAATTGACGTGATAAACGACTTGAACAAGAACAAGAATGTACCAAACTTCAACATTCTCATCAATGACGCAGACGTTATTGACCGCTATGGCTACGGCCGCCATTACGGGTACGGATATGGCTACGGACATAGGCACAAGCACGGCTACGGATATGGCTACGATGGCTACTACTCGGATTCAAAGCCGACAATGCCTTCGTTGTTCAAGCGTCTTATTAAATTCCTTACTCCTAACAACATTTTCAAACCATAAGCAATTATGCTCAAGACACTTTTACTCACATTGGCAATTGTCGGCATAGCAATGCTGGGGCTGTGCTTCAACTTGGTTTTCAGGAAAAAACCATTTCCGGAAACTCACGTCGGGCACAACAAGGAAATGAAGAAACGCGGAATAATGTGCGTAAAGGCCATGGATGCCCTTGAACAAAAAAAGGCTTGGGAAAAGCAAAACAGCAAGTATGCCAACCTGAAAATTGACAACCAGGCTTTTGAATCAGACAACGAATAACCACAAAACACCACAACTACATGAAATTTATCAACCATGCAACACAATCTGTTGCACTTGCCATTACCTTGATTTCAACAACACAGGTTTTGGCACAGGAACAACAAACACACAAACTCGACACAGTTTATGGATTCGAGATGAAAGTTGACCTCCCTGCAACATCAGTCAAGGACCAATACAAGTCTGGCACCTGCTGGTCTTTTTCAGGCTTGTCTTTCATTGAATCAGAGCTATTGCGTACTGGCAAAGGTGAATATGACCTATCGGAAATGTTCATCGTGAACCGCGACTACCACGTCCGAGCAGTGGACTACATTCGTTGGAACGGCGCTAAAAGTTTTAGCAGTGGTTCAGAATGCGGAAATGTGTTCAACCGCATCAAGGATTTCGGCATTGTGCCACAATCTGTTTATGCTGGACTTAACTACGGAACCGACAAACATCAAAACAGAGAACTGGATGCTTCGCTAACCGGTTACATTCAAGCAATCAACGCCAACACTAACGGCGTTCTGACAACAGCATGGCTGAAAGGCTTCGACGGTATTCTTGAAGCCTTCCTTGGCGAGATTCCAGAATCGTTTGAATACAACGGCAAGAAATACACTCCGATTGAATTCCGCAACAGCCTTGGACTCAACTTCGACGACTATGTTGAACTTACATCGTTCACTCACCACCCATTCTACTGCAGTTTTATACTGGAAGTGCAAGACAACTGGGAACTGGATCCAGCATACAACGTAACTCTCGACGACTTGACCACAATTGCGTTCAACTCACTCGACAAAGGTTATACTGTTCTTTGGGGTGGCGACGTCAGCGAGAATGGATTTTCATGGAACAAAGGTCTGGCCATAATTCCAAACAATGACATTGAAAGCGAAAAAGGCACTGACAAGGACAATTTCAAGCAAAGCAATGGCAGTGACGATCCTGTTTTGTTCGAGGATATGGTTCCCGAAATGACAATCACACCTGAAATGCGCCAATTGGCATTCGACAACCGCGAAACCACTGACGACCACGGAATGCACATAACTGGCTACCTTACTGACAAGAACGGAACACGCTATTTCAAGGTGAAGAATTCATGGAACACCAACAATCCTTACGACGGATATCTTTACATGTCTGAAAATTTCTTCAAGTACAAGACAATATCAATTTTTGTACACAAAAACGCCATTCCTGACGACATCAAGAAAAAACTCGGAATATCGAAATGAATTTACTGTCAATAACTTGGAATCCCGACCCTGTCTGGTTTAGCATCGGAAGCGTAAGTTTCAGGTACTACTCAATACTTTATGTAACAGGTCTTGTTTTTGCATATCTGATAATCAACAAATTGGTTATGCGTGAGGGCAAGGATCGCGATTTTGTCGACAAGTTTGCCTGGTTCGTTATCATTGGATTGATAATTGGCGCCCGATTAGGCCACTGTCTGTTCTACGAGCCAGGTTACTACCTCCACCACATTGTCGAAATGCTTCTACCTATCAAGGAAATGCCGACTGGCGGATACAAGTTTATTGGATATCAAGGTCTTGCGAGCCACGGTGGTGCAATAGGAATATTAATAGGATTGTACCTGTTCTGCCGAAAATACAAGGTCAACTACCTGTGGATGGCCGACCGCATGGTGCTTCCTGTCCCCCTGACAGCCACCTGCATCAGATTCGGCAACTTTATGAATTCGGAAATAATCGGTCAGCCGACAAACTCCGACTGGGGTGTGATTTTTGAACGTGTCGACATGATTCCTCGCCACCCCTCACAATTGTACGAAGCCATTTGCTATTTGGCAATATTTGGCATACTAATTTGGTATTACAGGAAAAACTTCCCTAACCTGTACAATGGCAAGATTTTCGGTTTGTTCCTTATGCTGATTTTCGTAGCCCGTTTCATAATTGAATTTGGCAAGGAAGTGCAGGAAAGTTTCGAGCAGTCCATGACTTTCGACATGGGTCAATTGTTGAGCATTCCGTTCATCGCACTGGGCGTATGGCTGTTCTTCTTCAGAAAAAGTGAAATAACCGCAGACCCATTAACAAAAAAGAAATGAGGCATTTAAAGACATTATCGGCAATCTTCCTTGTGGCATTGTTGACAGGATGCAACTGCAAGCAACAGGCATCCGCGCCTAAATATGGCACATTGTCGGTTGTAGGCACACAACTTGTAGGCAACGACGGACAACCAGCAATTCTGCGTGGTGTAAGTTATGGCTGGCACAACTGGTGGCCTCGTTTCTACAATGAAGAATCTGTTCAATGGCTGAAAGACGACTGGAAATGTTCAGTGGTAAGGGCCTCAATGGGAGTTGAACCAAAAGGCGGTTATCTGACTGACAGAGACAGCGCTGTGGAAAATGTTCAAGCCGTTGTCAATGGCGCAATAAAAGCAGGCATCTATGTAATCATTGACTGGCACAGCCATGGCATCCACACCAACGAAGCAAAGCAATTTTTCGGTACAATGGCTGAAAAATACGGCAACTGTCCTAACATCATCTGGGAAATATTCAACGAGCCTATGTACCAGTCATGGAAGGACGTTAAGGAATATTCAATGCAGGTCATAGATACTATCCGCGTCCATAGCGACAACGTGATTTTGGTTGGCAATCCACATTGGGACCAGGACATCAACCTTGTTGCCGACGATGCCATTCAAGGCTACAGCAACATTATGTACACAGTGCATTTCTATGCAAGCACACACAAACAATGGCTCCGCGACCGTTGCGATTCGGCATTGTCAAAAAACATTCCTATCTTTATATCAGAATCGGCATGTTGCGAAGCCAGTGGCGACGGAACAATTGACCTTGAAGAATGGAACACATGGATTGACTGGTGCGAAAACAACAACATCAGTTGGGTCATCTGGTCTGTCACTGACAAGAAAGAGACCTGTTCAATGCTGTTTCCTTCAGCAAGCAGTTTCGGACAATGGCAAGATGCTGATTTATCAGAAAGTGGAAAACTCACACGAGAAAAAATACGAAACCTAAATTATTAACCACTAATACTTAAAATCATGGCTAAAGAAATTCTCTACATCGATTTGAACTACATTCATCGCGTACTATCGCCAAAAACCAGATTTGTCACAATGTTTTCTGGTGCAATTATTCTTGCAGCAGGTATATGGTGCATCTTGTCCTGCGACAACAACACTCCAATGTTGGCAAGCGGCATTCTGAACATTGTTGTGGGCACTTTGGCCTTCCTGTTTTCACAACGACGCCTTCCTGGTTTTGCCAAAAAGTTTATCCGTCTGTCTGAAAACTCATTGAAAATTAAGAACACCTGGTTCATTCCTCGCCACAAATTCGTTTGGGACGACATTGAAAAAATAGAGATTAGCCGTGAAAGCATCAAAATCACTACCGACTATTCAAGCAGAATCAAGGTTTTCGACCTTATGGCAGTTTCTTATGACGACTACAACGTCCTACACAAACTAATGGTTGACAATTGCCTTTCACGCAACATCGATATGATTTAACCAATCGCCATCACAGGTTAATTCTGCAAGACAATGATATTCTACTTCTCGGGAACCGACAATTCTCTTTGGGTAACCAAAACAATATCAACCGATTTCAACGACAGCCGAATCATTGAAATGGGTTCATCGGTTGTAAGCGGGCAACCATTGAACTACAATGTTGAACAAAACGAGCGCATTGGGTTCATCTTTCCAGTCCATTCGTGGGGCATTCCTTGGATTGTCAGGAAATTCATCGAGCAACTGAACATCGAAAATTTAGGCAACAATCTGATATACTGCATACTGACTTGTGGCGACGATTGTGGCTACACTGACCGTATGTTCAACAAACTGATGCAGGGGAAAGGTTGGAAATGCAGACACATCTATTCTGTCCAAATGCCAAACACGTACGTTGTTTTCCCTGGATTCGACACTGACCCCGAAGATTTGGAACAGAAGAAGAAGGACGAGGCTAAAAGCACTCTGCCTCGCATCGAGCAAGCCATAAACACCGACACCCC
>CALABN010000236.1 GCA_937885735.1 uncultured Bacteroidota bacterium
CCTTAGAACCACGGGCTCTAGAATCCAACATCATGTACACAGAGTTAAATCCTTTCTGATCTGATTTCAAGCGATCCATCACTTTATTTGTCAAATCAGCATTGGTATGTGTCCAAATATCGATAATCTGGTTGTAACGTTCATTGTTAGTGATGAAGCCCATATTATAGTTGTTCATCACCTCGTCAACCTGCTTGTAACCTTCGCTAACCAATTCGCTCTTTTCAGCAGGAATGATTACGTCACCCAAGTTGAACGACAAGCCACCTTCGAATGCCATACGGTAACCAAGGTTCTTGATATCGTCAAGGAACTGTGCAGTTGTGGCAGTACCACAAGCCTTGTAAACCTTACCGATTATGTCGCGAAGTGACTTCTTTGTCAAGACTTCGTTGATGAAGCCAACTTCAACTGGCACGAATTGGTTGACAATTACACGGCCAACAGTTGTTTCAAGAATTGTATCCTTTACTTCGCCATCTACAAGGTCTTTTGTTTTCACCTTAATGGTAGCGTGCAAGTCAACTCTCTTTTCGTTATAAGCAATAGTGACTTCCTCTGGTGAATAGAAAGTAATGCCTTCACCTGGAACACCCTTGCGAGCCTTTGTTATATAGTACAGACCCAAGACCATATCCTGTGAAGGTACGGTGATAGGTGCACCATTTGCAGGGTTAAGAATATTGTGAGAACCCAACATCAGCAATTGTGCCTCCAATACAGCGGCATTGCCAAGTGGCAAGTGAACGGCCATTTGGTCACCATCGAAGTCGGCGTTGAATGCGGTACAAGCAAGTGGGTGCAATTGGATAGCCTTGCCCTCAATCAGTTTTGGTTGGAAAGCCTGAATACCAAGACGGTGCAAGGTCGGGGCACGGTTAAGCAATACTGGATGCCCTTTAATGACATTTTCCAAGATATCCCATACAACTGGATCCTTGCGGTCAACTATCTTCTTTGCAGATTTAACAGTCTTGACAATGCCACGTTCAATCAACTTGCGGATAACAAATGGCTTGTAAAGTTCAGCAGCCATATCCTTTGGAAGACCACATTCGTGCATCTTCAATTCAGGACCAACGACAATAACTGAACGTGCAGAATAGTCAACACGCTTACCCAACAAGTTTTGACGGAAACGACCTTGCTTGCCTTTCAAACTATCGCTCAAAGACTTCAAAGCACGGTTGTTTTCTGTCTTGACTGCATTTGACTTACGTGAATTATCAAATAGTGAATCGACAGCCTCCTGCAACATACGTTTTTCATTACGTAAAATGACTTCAGGTGCCTTGATTTCTATAAGTCTCTTCAAACGGTTGTTACGAATGATTACACGACGGTACAAGTCATTCAAGTCTGAAGTTGCGAAACGACCACCATCAAGTGGAACCAATGGTCGCAACTCTGGTGGAATGACTGGAATCACTTTCAATATCATCCATTCAGGGTGATTCTTGCCTTGTGATGCACGGAACGACTCAACTACTTGCAGACGTTTCAAAGCTTCGCCCTTACGTTGTTGAGAAGTTTCTGTATCAGCCTTGTGGCGCAAATCGTATGAAAGTTCATCAAGGTTAAGCTTAGCAAGCAAATCGTAGATTGCTTCTGCACCCATCTTAGCGATGAACTTGTTTGGATCAGTATCTTCAAGGTATTGGTTCTCCTTTGGCAATTTCTCCATCCAATCAAGATATTCCTCTTCGCTCAAAAGATCCAAATCGTTAATGCCTTGTTCTGCCAACACACCAGCTTGAATAACTATGTATCTTTCATAGTAAACAACCATATCGAGTTTTTTTGTTGGCAAGCCCAACAAATAACCAATCTTGTTTGGCAATGACTTGAAGTACCAAATATGAGCAACAGGAACAACCAATTGAATGTGTCCCATACGCTCACGGCGTACCTTCTTTTCAGTCACTTCTACACCGCAACGATCGCAGACAATGCCTTTATACCTGATGCGTTTATATTTACCGCAGTGGCACTCATAGTCCTTTGTAGGACCGAAGATACGTTCGCAGAACAAACCGTCACGTTCAGGCTTGTATGTGCGATAGTTTATTGTTTCTGGCTTAAGCACTTCGCCACTCGAACGCTCAAGGATTTCTTCTGGTGAAGCCAAGCCAATTGTTATGTGCGAGAATTCGCTCTTTATTTTAGTTTCCTTTCTAAATGCCATAGATGGAATTTTTAAGAAGGTTATAAAGAGGGTAAGGCCTCATCGGCCATACCCATCATTCGTTTTACTCTAAATTAATGCTCAAGCCCAAGCCACGCAATTCGTGCAACAGCACATTCAATGACTCTGGTATGCCTGGTGTCGGCATTGGCTCACCCTTGACGATTGCCTCGTAAGCCTTTGCTCTACCCATAACATCATCAGACTTGACTGTCAGGATTTCCTGCAAGACGTTGGCGGCGCCAAATGCCTCAAG
The DNA here is from genome assembly GCA_937885735.1 of uncultured Bacteroidota bacterium. The sequence continues at coordinate 2,442 of CALABN010000236.1, forward strand.
TGCCCAAACCTCCATCTCACCAAAACGCTGACCACCAAATTGTGCCTTACCGCCAAGAGGTTGTTGCGTAATCAATGAGTATGGACCGATTGACCTTGCGTGCATCTTATCGTCGACCATATGGCCCAACTTAAGCATATAGATAACACCTACAGTTGCTGGTTGGTGGAAACGTTCACCTGTACCACCATCGTACAAATATGTACGGCCAAATTCTGGCACACCTGCCTTATTAGTCAATTCTGTGATTTCTTCCAATGTAGCACCATCGAAAATTGGGGTTGCAAACTTCATTCCCAACTCACGGCCTGCCCATCCAAGAACTGTTTCATAAATCTGACCCAAGTTCATACGAGAAGGCACACCCAATGGGTTAAGAACTATGTCCACCAATGTTCCGTCTTCCAAGAATGGCATATCCTCATCGCGAACAACACGGGCAACAATACCCTTGTTTCCGTGGCGACCTGCCATCTTATCACCTACGCGAATCTTTCTCTTTTGAGCGATATAAACCTTTGCAAGTTGGACAACACCGTTTGGCAATTCATCGCCAACTGAAATGTTGAACACTTTACGCTTGATATCACCTTCTATCTCACGGCATTTGATGGTGAAATTATGAAGCAATTCTGCGATTGTGTCATTCTTATCCTTGTCAGTTGTCCACTTGCAAGGATTGACATTCAGATAATCGACTTCAAGAAGCATCTTTTGTGAGAACTTTGTTCCCTTTGGAATGATATCTGTACCTATCATATCCTTAACTCCTTGAGAAACCTTGCCGTTGACTACAGAGAACAATTTCTCCACCAAACGAGTCTTGATTTCAGCAAGGCGTTGAAGTCTTTCCTCTTCTATCTTTTGCAACAGAGGCTTTTCTGCTGTCTTCAATTTTTTGTCCTTGACAAGACGTGAGAACAATTTCTTGTCGATAACGACGCCTGTCAATGAAGGTGATGCCTTCAAAGATGCATCTTTCACGTCACCAGCCTTGTCACCGAATATTGCACGCAACAGCTTTTCCTCTGGTGAAGGATCAGATTCACCCTTAGGGGTAATCTTACCAATAAGGATATCACCAGGAAGAACGTGTGCGCCGATACGAATCAAACCGTTGTCGTCCAAGTTGCGAGTAGCCTCTTCACTGACATTTGGAATGTCGGCAGTCAACTCTTCCATACCACGTTTTGTATCGCGTACTTCCAACATATATTCATCAATATGTAGAGAAGTGAACAAGTCCTCACGAACGACACGCTCTGACAATACAATTGCATCCTCGAAGTTGTATCCCTTCCAAGGCATGAAAGCAACCTTCAAGTTACGTCCCAAAGCAAGTTCACCGCCTTGAGTTGCATAACCCTCAGTCATTACTGTACCCTTCTTTACCTTGTCGCCCTTAGA
>CALABN010000237.1 GCA_937885735.1 uncultured Bacteroidota bacterium
TTGCCGTGGTTGCAAAAGGCAAGGCTCGCACCTACACTGTTTTGGTTCAGAATAGCGGTCTGCCCGTAATGTATCTGAACACCAAGAACGTGCAACCGATAAACAGCAAGAAGCAATGGCTCGACAGTACCCGAATGGTCATTTACAAAGCCAATGGCGAGGTTGATTACAATGCGGGAACTCAAATGGTGCAGGTGAAGGGACGCGGAAACTCCACGTGGTCGGTCAAGGCGAAACGCCCGTATGCCTTGAAACTGAAACGCAAGGCGAAGTTGCTCGGTATGCCCGAAGGAAAGCAATGGTGCCTGTTGGCTAATTTCTTCGACCCGTCGTTCTTCCGCAACGAACTTGCCAATTATTTGGGGCAGAACTATACGAATCTTGATTGGACTCCTCACGGACAGCACGTTGAGTTGGTGCTGAACGGCGTGCACGTTGGCAATTATTATCTCTGCGAAAAGGTAAAGGCGCAAAAAGGACGTGTTCCAGGCGACTATCTTGTCGAGGCCGACCGCAAGGCAGGACGTGGCGACATAACGGGTATCCGCACGGGCAACGTGTTCAATATCAAGGGCTCGGCAGTGAAAAAGCAGAAAAAAGACAGCCCCGAGGCCATTTCTCGCGTGAAGTTCATTATCGACAGATTTGAAAACACGCTTTACGGCGACGATTTTCTCGACCCGCAGAGTGGCTACAAAACGCTGATTGACCTTGAAAGTTTTGTCGATTGGTTCTTAATCAAAGAGTTAAGTAAGGATTTCGACGGCAATATGTTCACAAGTTGCTTCTTCCACATTATGCCCGACAGCACCATAAAAATGGGGCCAATATGGGATTTCGACCTCGCCTTTGGCGGAAATCCGTTCGGCAACGAGGGCGGTTTGGGTGGTTTCGGTTCGTTCTTCGGCGGTCAGGAAGGCAACGATATGGCTTATTATAACGACCCAGAAGGCTACCACATCGCCAAAGCCGATTGGTTTGTGCAAATGTTCAAGGACCCTGATTTCATCAGCCTTCTTTATAAAAAGGTTGGCGCTATGCTCGACGATATCGGCAAGATTGATGCCTACATAGATTTGTATGCACAGAAATTGGCGCTTTCGGCCTCGTCCGACACTGTCAATTATTACACCAATTCAGGTTTTGACGGCGATTTTATGGATATGGATTTCAATCCAGAAGAATTTGAAGATATGGGCTTTGGAGGATTCCCGATGCCTGAATTTGACTCTGTAGGCGGATTCGGCGCATTCCCGTTCCCAATGCCAGCAATGGATTCTGCAAACGGCTTTGGTGGATTCCCGTTCCCGATGCCATCAATGGATTCTGCAAGCGGATTTGGAGCGTTTCCATTCCCAATGCCAGCAATGGATTCTTCAAATGGCTTTGGTGCATTCCCATTCCCAATGCTAGCAATGGATTCTGCAAATGGATTTGGCGCATTCCCATTTCCAATGCCAGCAATGGATTCAACGGCTTTTGGTGACTGGAGTTTCGGTGGAATGGGCGTAAGCGCACCTCATCGTTCATTTGCTGAAGAAATGGAATGGATAAAGACATTTCTTCGCGAAAGACTGGTTTGGCTGAAAACCGATTTGGAAGAAAGACTAAAATAGATGATTATAGACGTTTCTTTGAAAGGCGTTGTAACATTGAGGTTGCAACGCTTTTTTTATCCAACCACATTCACAGCCTTTCCGTCAATAAATGCCTTGACGTTTCCTACGGCGATGCTCATAAGCCGTTGGCGGGCTTCAAGTGTAGCCCAGGCTATATGTGGGGTTATGAAGCAGTTTTTTGCCGTAAGTAGCGGATTGTCAGGTTTTGGCGGTTCCGTGGAAAGTACGTCGACACCCGATGCCATAATCATTCCCGAATTAAGCGCATCGGCAAGCGCCTGCTCATCGACAAGCGGACCGCGACCAGTATTTATCAGTATTGCAGTTGGTTTCATCTGATTCAGCACTTCGGCGTTTATCAGATGCCGATTATTGTCGCATAGCGGGCAATGCAGGCTGACAATGTCGCTCTGTCGCCACAACTCGCTGTACGATACGCTTCTAATGCCTTCGGGCAGATTGCTTTTTGAAGTTACGGCAATCACCTTCATACCAAATGCCAGCGCAATTTGTGCTGTAGCCATTCCTGTGTGTCCCAATCCAACCAATCCGATTGTTTTGCCCGCAAGTTCAATTTGCGGACGGTCCCAAAAGCAAAAGTCGATGCTACGTGTCCAAGCGCCATTCCGCACCAAATTCGAATGGTGTTCAACGGAATTGGTGATATTAAGTATCAGTGCAAAAACCATTTGCGCAACCGAAGCGGTTCCATACGCAGGAATGTTGGTCACAACTATCGAATGCTCGTTTGTGTACTTCAAATCGACAACGTTGTAGCCTGTGGCCAATACGCCAATGTATTTCAGTTCAGGCAGTTGCGACATATTTTCAACATTCAGCACGGTCTTGTTGGTGAGCAACATTTCGGCATCTTTTGCACGTTCGACAGTCAAATTGGCAGGCGTGCGGTCGTAGATTTCCACGTCGCCAAGTTTCTTGAGCGCGCTCCAGTCAAGGTCGCCAGGGTTGAGGCAGTAGCCGTCGAGAACAACTATTTTCATTGTTGATGTTTTAGGCGTTCAGCAGTTTTTTGACAGTGTCAATATCCAGTCCTCTGCGTTTGGCGTAATCGGCAATTTGTTCGTCGTCGATTTTCCCGACAGCAAAATATTTTGCATCGCTATGCGAGATCATTAGCCCGCAAATGCTTGTGGTTGGCTGAATTGCGTACGATTCGGTCAGGCTGACATTAAGTTTCGATTTTGCGTCAATGGCATTGAATACCAGTTCTTTGATTGAGTGGTCGGGGCACGACGGGTAGCCGAATGCAGGGCGTATCATTGTGACGGTTCCTTCCACTTGCTTCTGCATCATTTCGGCGCAGGCTTCGGCCAGACGGGCGCAAAGCGATTGGCGCAGAAGGCATTCAAACGATTTGCAGTCGCAGTGATGGTGCGTGTCTTCAACCTTGATGCAGAAAAGTCCGATAGGCGTTGAGCGTTCGGCAGTTGAGAAGTAGTCGGCAAGCGAAAGGTAGTTGTTGCCGAAATTTTGGCTACGGAGCATCGGCAGTCGTTGCCCGTTGTCGAGCACAATGTCGTTTTGCTCCTTGTGTGCATTGAAGAAATTCAGCACAGCCGACACTTCGATGCTTTGGTCCTTTTCAACCGATTTCAGCAGGGCCTTTGCCGATTCGTAAGTCTTGCGGGCCTCGTCGTTTTCGAGAAGTTTGTCGAGCGTGGCGCCCTTGAATCCCCAAAAATAGAGAAGGTGAGGCCAGTCAATGAAATCTGACAGAGTCGATATCTCAATGTTTTGTTTTTCAATATTTTGTGTCGATTTGAATCCGTTGGTGAATGTCGATAGCGCAAATTGTGGCGCTTTCTCATTGGCGGTCAGGAACGGCACGATGTCGTTCTTGCGGTTGTCGTAACTGTCGCGGAC
>CALABN010000238.1 GCA_937885735.1 uncultured Bacteroidota bacterium
CACGAATGCTACCTGGCTGACTATGAACGTTGGGACGACATCATCAACATAAACAGGGAAAAACACGGGCCAACGTATCTGATAAGTTACACCAACCTGGCATTGGCACAACAAGGCAAATTGCTCGACCAAATGTTTTTGTTTGAACAGCAACTGCCCGTCCAGCAAACCGACATAAAGAAAGTGTCGAACGCCATTCTGCGAATGACAAGCCAAATTTACCACCACTGTGGATATGTGGCAGGAACACGAAAATCAGCATTCAACAGCAACCTTATAACACCTGGTGGCATTGAGCCTCACGATATGTTGCACCTGCTTATGGCCGACAAGTCGATTGGTTCAAAAGATGCGTGCGAAAAATACGCCAATCTTCTGTCAAAGACGCTATTCTACTCAAATTCAGCAAAAAGCGCTCTTAATGCGAACGCCGTCAACCTTTCTGAAAGCAACAATTTCTGCGAGATTCACGGGCTTGGCTATGACCTTGAGCAAATAGCAAATGCCAATCCTCAAAACGAGATTGCAAAGCAATTCAACCTGGCATACCTTCTTCTTTCCGCAGACAAACAGAGAATTCTGGACTACTTTGGCAACAAGCCTGCCAACGAGCCTGTCCACCGACGTATCCAGGAAGCCTGCACCGTAATGTTCAGTGCCGACGAATGCAGGTCAATGGGTGTTGACGAGGAAGTCATCAACGATTTCGAGAAACTGAAAAAAGGACAAAAAATCAATGGTTTCGACAGCAGTTACTGGTTTTACATTGCTTACCTGAACATCAACATAAAGACAGACCCGAAAAATTCTCTCAAATAATTTGAACACAAAACAATGAAACACACCATACTTACATTGCTGACAATTGTCGTTCTTGCATCTTGCTCAACTAAAATCGACAATCTGCAACCGACAGGCACCGACATAGCCATCTTCCCTGATTACAAAAATGTTACAGCACCCTGCAACATCGCCCCGCTGAACTTCACTGTCACCGATTCGGCAAAAGCCGATGCCGTTATCATCTCGGCTAACGGCGACTCAATTATCTGCAAGATGAACGGATTCAATTCCGACATCAGCGTGAAGCAATGGCGCAAATTCATAGCCGACAAGGCTTCCGCAACACTGACATTCACCGTTTGCCACCGTGAGAACGGCAAATGGCTTTCTTACAAACCATTTAGCGTCACATTGTCAAGCGATTCAATCAACAACACACTGGTTTACAGACTTATTGCCCCTGGCTACGAAATTTGGAACCGTATGGGCATCTACCAACGCAACATTGAAACATACGATGAAAAGCCGATATTCGAGAACCGCTATGAGCGAGGCAATTGCGTAAACTGCCACTCATTCTGTCTGAACAATTCCGAAAAGATGATGATGCACGTAAGGTCTGGATTTGCAGGAACATACACGTTCATCGACGGCAAGACAGGTATGGTTGACGGCGATTTCAGCCAGTTTGTGGCAAAGCCGACTTATCCATACTGGCACCCTAACGGCAAATTCATAGCCTACTCACTGAACAAGATTTTTCAGGATTTTCACACTGCCGACTCAAACATAATTGAGGTTTACGACGACATTTCAGACGTGATTGTGTACAATCTTGAAAGCAAGGACATCATCAGTTCACCACTGACCTGCTCCGACAAGGCGTTTGAGACTTTTCCGTGCTTTGCGCCCAACGGTTCCGAACTCTACTTCTGCTCGGCATCGGCCTTCGACTCTGTGAAATGGAACTACAAAAACGCGAAATACAACATCTGCAAAGTTGGCTTTGATGCCGAAAAACAGATATTCGGCAACACAATCGACACCATTGTAGATGCCAAAAGCAAAGGCAAAAGCGCGTCGTTTCCACGCATATCGCCAAACGGACGTTTCCTGCTCTACACATTGAGCGACTACGGCAACTTCAGCATCTGGCACAACGAGGCCAATCTGCATATGATTGACCTTTCGACTGGCGACAGCATCGACATTGAAAATATAAACAGTTCAAGAACTGAAAGTTACCATTCCTGGTCGAGCAATTCGCATTGGATAGTGTTCAGTTCAAGGCGCATCGACGGGCTCTACACCCGACTTTACTTTGCCCACGTCGACGACAACGGCAACACGTCGAAGCCCGTGCTACTGCCTCAACGCAATCCGCTTGAATACTACCTCAACCAGTTCAACTCATACAACATTCCCGAACTGGTAAAATCGGAAGTTGAAATGTCGGCTTACGAGACCGACAAGAAAATCAGGTCTATGGCGAAATAATTCAGCATCAAGAGGTTGACATCGAGTAACGTATTTCAGCCCTCACCATACCACACCTTATTCCGAAATTATTATAATATTTTCGGATTACATTCCAAATTTCTTATAATATTTTCGGATTACATTCCGAATTTCTTATAATATTTTTGGATTTACATTAAAACAGCACTAACTTTGCAAGTATTAAAAGATGTCAATATGATTGAAAGGTTAGCAAGCGAATCAATAAACAAAGTTCTCGACAAAGGCAAGGCCTGTATCATAATGGGGGCTCGACAGGTTGGCAAATCGACATTGCTGAAACAGATGTTCGGCAACAGAACCGACGTGCTATGGCTCAACGGCGACGAATATGACGTGCGCCAGATGTTTGAAAGCATAACTTCGACCAGGTTAAGGTCAATAATCGGGAACAACAAAATTGTGATAATTGACGAAGCGCAGAGAATACCCGACATAGGGCTGAAACTCAAACTCATAACCGACCAAATAAACGACGTCAGGCTCATAGCCACTGGCAGTTCATCGTTCGAATTGGCATCAAAAGTCAACGAATCGCTTTCGGGTCGCAAACGAGAATTGCAAATGTTCCCGCTGACCTTTCGGGAAATGACAAATCATACAAGCCTGATAGAAGAATTGAGAATGTTGCCTCACCGACTTGTATTTGGCTACTATCCCGAAGTGGTGGCCAACGCAGGCGACGAACGAGACATACTTAAAGAACTGATTGGCAGTTATCTGTATAAAGACGTACTGGAACTCGAATCGATAAAAAAGTCCGACAAGATTATTCGTCTGCTACAGGCATTGGCACTACAAATTGGCTCACAAGTATCGTACAACGAGATTGGACGTATGATTGAATTCGACAGCAAGACTGTTGAGAAATACATTGACATACTTGAAAAGTGCTATATCGTATTCCGACTTCCCTCATACGCACGCAATCTGCGCAATGAACTGAAAGCCAGCCGAAAAGTTTATTTCTACGATTTGGGCATTCGCAATGCGCTGATATCGAACTTCAACCCAATAGAAATGCGCAGTCAGTCTGAAATTGGCGGAATGTGGGAAAATTTCGTGATATCGGAACGAATGAAATTCAACGCAATAAACGGGAACGATGCCAGAATGTACTTTTGGCGGACTCAACAGCAGAACGAGATTGACCTTATAGAAGACAATGTCGGGGAAATATCGGCGTATGAATTCAAATGGAACCCGAAGGCAAAGGTGCAAAGTACAAAGACATTCCTGAATGCATATCCCGAAGCATCTTTTAAAGTGGTGTCGCCCGAAAACATTGACACTTTCTTGATTTAGAGGCTAATGGCAAACAAAAGTCTTTCATTCACACATATTCGGCATCAATATAATATTGTAACAAGATTGTAACATCCGTGTAATACGCGTGTAATATGCCCATAATACATTCGCGCCAGATATTTGGATAACGAATGTATATGGATTTCACAATCAACATTTTCTCACTTATCGGTTCCTTGGCATTATTCCTTTTCGGAATGAAGACAATGTCGGAAGGGCTCGAAAAATTTGCAGGCGAACGCTTGCGCAACATCCTTTCAGCAATGACAAAAAACCGCGTTATGGGCGTGCTGACAGGCATTCTGATTACTGCACTCATTCAATCATCGTCGGCCACAACAGTAATGGTTGTCAGTTTTGTAAATGCAGGATTGATGACATTGGCTCAATCAATAGGCGTAATTATGGGCGCCAACATTGGAACAACCGTGACTGCTTGGATTATATCTGCAATCGCATTCAAAGTCAAAATAGCCGAATTCGCAATTCCTTTGCTGGCAATTGGAATGCCTTTTTTGTTCAGTAAAAAAGGAAATCGGAAAAATATTGGCGAATTCATATTTGGTTTCTCATTCCTCTTTTTGGGATTGTGGTATCTTCAAGAGACAGCCACTGCAATGCACATCGGCGACATGGTGGCTGGAATGCTTGTACACGTACCTTGCGATTCATTTTTTACAATCATTCTCTTTGTCATAGTCGGCGCAATAGTCACTATGATAGTACAAGCATCGGCGGCGACAATGGCCATTACGTTGATGCTCTTCGATATGAACATACAAGGATTCGGATTCGAGCAGGCAGCCGCCTTGGCTATGGGCCAGAACATAGGCACTACAATAACCGCATTTATGGCATCTCTTACAGCCAACACGCAGGCCAAAAGAGCCGCACTTGCGCATATGTTTTTCAATGTTTTCGGCGTTGTTGTAGTGCTAATTGCATTCTATCCTGCTTGTAATGCAGTCAGTTGGTTCGTAGATAATTGTATGGGAGGTGGCAACGATTTGTACAAGTTGTCGGCATTCCACACTGCATTTAATGTTGTAAACACAATATTGCTTATAGGTTTCGTAAAACAGATTGAAACATTTGTCTGCAAGGTGCTTCCTATGAAGGAACAGGAAGAAGACCACAAACTGAAATTCATATCAGGCGGACTCCTTTCAACTGCAGAATTAAGCATAATGGAAGCACAAAAGGAAATCCACAGTTTTGCAGAGCGATGCAAAAAAATGTTCGGGTTCATTGACGAACTGATGCACACTGAAGACGAGTCGGCATTCAACAAGCTATTTTCCCGAATAGAAAAATATGAGAGCATCACCGACAATATGGAAACTGAAATTGCCAGTTACCTGAACAAGGTGAGCGAAGGCCGACTTTCCACCGCATCAAAAACACAAATCCAGAAAATGCTACGACAGATTGGCGAACTTGAATCAATTGGCGACTCGGTTTACAACCTTGGTCGGACGCTAAACCGACACAGATTGCACAGCAAGGAAAAATTCACTTCAGGACAAACTCTACGTATGAAGACGATGCTTGAACTAGTGAACGGTGCTTTGGACGAAATGCTCAAACACATTGACAATACAACGACAAAGTCCAACACAAGCAAATCATTCAATATTGAAAACGAGATAAACAACTATCGCACACAACTTAAAAACCAAAATCTGAATGACGTGAATTCTGGAATTTACGGATACCAGCTTGGCGTGTTCTATGTTGATTTCATCTCTGAATGCGAGAAACTTGGCGACTATGTAATGAACGTGATTCAGGCTGGGAAGGGGTTAAACAACGACTATGACGAAATGCAGATTGGCGAATAACGCTAAAATCTTGCCAGTGTAAATCTTATAGTCAAGCCACCGCCAGGCGTCTGTTCAGCCACAACATTGCCACCGTGGACAGCGACAGCATTTTTCACAATGGCCAATCCCAAACCTGTACCGCCCAACATACGAGAACGTCCTTTATCAACACGGTAAAAACGCTCAAAAATATGCTCCAAATGTTGTGGTTCTATACCTTGTCCGTTGTCACTCACAACAAATTCATACGAATGCATTCCCTCCTTTTCAAACTCGGCACATTCTATTTTGAGCAGAGTTGCACCTGTGGCATAGGCAATGGCATTGTCAATGATATTCCTAAAGATGCTATATACAAGGCTTTGGTCGCCTGCCACTTCAATTTGTTCGGGCAAGTTAAGCGAAACTCCTATACCCTTTCCGTGCAATTGAAGTTCAGTGTCATCAAGCACATTATGTATGACCGACAACACGTCAACCTGTCGATATTCCTGACGTAAGGCAGACTGGTTGTCTTCCAAATCGTCAAGTTTTGTCAAAGTGCTCATATCTAGCAAAAGATTGTTCATACGCTCACTTTGCGCATAGCAACGTTCGAGGGAATGCTGTCGCTTGTCTGCTGGCATATCGGGATTTTCAATAATGCTTTCCAAATAGCCGTGTATGCTTGATGCAGGCGTCTTTAGTTCGTGGGCGGAATTTTGTGTAAGTTGACGCTTTATGCGCACCTTGTCTTGTTCCGAATGGCGCAATTTCCAATACAGCATAATAATCGTATGGCTAATATCACCCAACTCGTCATCAGGCAGACGTTTTTCCAGTTCTTGGTCAAGTTCCTCGCCATTTTCAGCCCTGACTGCAAACTTTCGCAAATAGCCAATGTGTCGGCTAATGCGATGAGTGCTCCAATAAAGTGCGACGCCCAACAACAAGGTAAGTGCAATGGCAAAATAAATATAAGTGTTGTCCGCCTGCAGTGAGCGAGTCAACTCGGCAGAATAAGGCACAGCAGTCCTGACAATGACATCACCGAATCGGGTTGCGGAATAAAAATATGTTTCGTGAGTTGATGCAGAAATACGCTTTATGTCATAGCCATTGCCCTCATTCCACGCCTGCCGAATTTCAGAACGTTGAAGGTGATTCTCGAGCGAATCGACGTTGGCGTCATAACTATCCATCAAGACACAGCCGTTTTTGTCGATGACCGTCACACGGATTCCTTTCAAATTGTGCCTCGCGACATAATCATCAAACAAACGGTTATTTAGCAGGCTGTCAGCACCCAACGTCTGCACCATTTCATAATTGTACATCTGAATACGGGAATGCAGAATGTCTATCTTGTATTCCTTTTCGCGACGGTACTGATAAACACTGAAGCACACGACAAAGAGCAAAAACACCCCGCCAATGCTCACCAAAAGGTTCTTTTGAAACGATTTACATCTCAAAGCAGTAGCCATAACCGACACGCGTCTTTATTTGTTTCCCATAACGCCCGACTTTTTTTCTCAAACGGGTGATATTGACATCCACCGTTCGGTCAAGCACACATACGTCTTGTGGCCAACAGCATTTCATCAATTCGTCACGGCAGAAAGTCTTTCCTGGATTCTGCAAAAAAAGCGACAACA
>CALABN010000239.1 GCA_937885735.1 uncultured Bacteroidota bacterium
GGAGTATGCTAATATACGGAAAGATGTCGTTTATTGACAATTGGTTGCGTGGTGAAAGTTGAAATGCTTGTTGCATTGATTCTCATCTTCTTTTGCTTGACCAAAAGAAGCAAAACTCAAGCCCCAATAATTGCGCTCCCCGCTCTGCCTGCCCTCGCTAAATTCCCTTGCAAACGTGTTCCAAACCACGTTTGTGGAATTTATGCTCGGTTTATTATATGGCTGATATGGTTTTAAAAAAACTTCAACTTGTCTCTGTCATACTCATTGTCAGGATTATCATAATAATGCATATTGTCTTCATCGAGGATGATTCCCCAGTTTAAAACACCATGGCAATCCTTGATTTTATTTTCTAAATCCAAGAGTTTTCGTTTCTGCAAAAATTTAGGCGTTTTATAAGTTGCATCTACATCAATATTCATAATACTATTCATTAAAACACTATCCACTCTCTCCTTAGCCATATTATATATCGGACACCCTATTACCTGCAAGAAAAACCAATAATTAACAGTACCATAATCTTCGTCTTTATCCGCGACAATAAGCAGAGAGTCAATTTCTTGCATTGAGTATCCTATGCCTTTGAGTTTTGATGCCGATTTTTTAAGGAAATCGTACTCTCTAGGATAGTTGATTTTTAGGCTGTCACTCAAATCAAGTGAAGACAAGAAAAACTCTGCTTGTAATGGAGCTATTCCCATATAATCGACACCCCAATATGGCCGTTTTGAACTTGTGCGTTCTTTTTCCACTGCCAACAAAATGTCGTCAATATAGTTGTTCCAGTCTTTTTCTGTAATTTGTCTTGCAGACAAAAGTTCATACAGTTCTTTCAGGGAATGAGCATACTCATAAAGATTCAAATTATGCAAATCCATAATCATGGATTTCTTAATCAATTCTCCTCCCATAGAAAAACTTTTGTCGGTTTTGTAGCTATTGTCAATGCCGACTATTTCATATTGCTGTGAATACGATTTTGCCATGACAAAAGTTGATGTTATAATTAGAAATAGCCTTTTCATTGTTATCTGTTTATTGTTATGAATATAGAAACGTTTTCTGCTCCGTAAAGATTCTCTTTTTCTCGTACATATTTGTTTATGGCATTTAATGTTTCTTCTGTTGTGCCATTTGAATAATAAACATTATATGTTTCAATAGTTTCTTTGTTTTCTTTAGTTTTATTTTCAATTGTATATCCATCCCCGACAGGTAGTAAGCATCCTTTTGAATCAATGTAACTACCTCCTCTGTGAATAAGAATGCCTGTACGTGTACCACAGTTATCTTTTGTTGTTATCAAACGAAATTCATTAGCACAATTTTTTCGTCGTTCTATGCCTCTATCATCGTACCATTTTTTGCAATCGTTATGGACGACTTCATATTTGCCTGCGGGAATGCGTTTAAGGCTTTTGTCTGTCCTCTCTTCATCATAGGTACCGCCTTCTCTTTCAATAAAGTATCCAGAAACCGCACCATTATCAATTACAAAACGGCTAAATGTATTTTTGTCATTTTCCTCAATGAGTGTAGTCACAATTTGTATTTCATATTTTTGCGTATTTAATCCTTGCCCACCAAACAGCCACCCACAAAGCTCGTCAGCATTTTCGTCTTCAACAAGTATCTCAAGGGCGTTGTCGTAATCATTGTTGTAGAATGTAAGTGTGGTGAAATTGCCTTCTTGTCCAAAGGCCGAGTTTCGAGCCTGTTTTTGTATGGTGCAACTTGACTTGGTACAGTTTATTTCCAGCTCATTGGCATTATGCTTTGTTACTAGAGCCTTTATTTGTTTATCATTCAGCGAAAAGGCTGTCGTCATAAAAACATTTTCGATTCCGTATTTCTTGATGAGGCAAACATCTTTGCCCTCCGCGTTAGCATCGTGTATGGCTTTTAGTATTTCGGAAACGATATTGTTTGATTCATTCAATTCCCCCTCGCTCTCATCATCCAAAAATCCCAGCAGGTTTGTGTGCGACTCGTGCATCCACTGCCACTGCAGATGGTTAAGGTCTGTGCCACCACTATAGTCCATTAGGTTTGGCGTGGTGCCTTGTGGGGCATGGTAGCTCTCGCTCTCACTGCTGAAGGTGTGGTGCAATGAGAAGGCGCCGTGGGACACCTCGTGGGCTACGTATTTTGAGGTCGGGTTGTCGTAGATGAAGCCGTAACGTCGGCATATAGGCATGTAGCCTGCCACTATGGTTGGCTTGTCGTTCTCGTCGAGCTTGGTGGCGTTGTCAACAAAAAAGAGGTAATAGACATCGTCCTGTGCATCGGTGAGCGCCTGTATGGCTGCCTTCTGGTCGGCATTGTAAACAGACAGCCATCCGCTTCCGCCATGTACAAAGTTCTGGCCGTTGGCGTATGCCATTGTCAGTCCGCTGTGGGTTGTAACCGTTACGCTGGCCACGGCTGGCGCAAAGATGCTGTTCAGCTCGGCCTGTAGTTCGGACGCATTGGGCAACCTGGCTCCATTGACGGGCACCAGACACAACTGCACCTGCTTCTCGTCGAATGTGAGCAGGTTGAGCTTGCCAACCACCTTGGTGGTGGAATCCGTTTCCGCTACATGGGCATATACTGGCGATTCGCCTGGCGTGGCATCGCCACGCAGCTCTATTGTGCCGTTCTTTACTGCGTATGGCGCTCCCATCTGGTTGCGGAAGCTCACTTTATCCATTGGTGAGGCATAGACCACATCGGTCTGCCACTTGGCAATGCTCTTGTAGGCAGGCCTGTAGCCACCTTCAAGGGCTGGATATACGGCATCGTAGGCATTGTCGGCGGAGTAGGCGTCAAATCCGTATTTCTGCCCGTCGGCCTTGGCGAAAGTGACTTTGCCTGTTGAGACCTGCTTGTCCTTCTCGCTGTTGCTGTTGCTGATGAGCGTATTGTTCTTTCCGGTTGCCTTGTACTGCTCGGTGCTCATAATCTGGTGGTCGCTGGTGAGCACCATCTGATTGCCTTCGCTGTCGGTTATGAGCGTCCGGCCCTTGTTTTCAAGCTGAGTGGTGACATCCTTTACTTCACCGTTGTCAAGCACTGCCTGGTAATGTCCTTCCTCATCTTTATATATGGTCTGTATGGCATCGACAAGCATTACGGTGTCGCGTATGGAATTGTCGTATGTCACTGTTGCAATGTCGTTCTTGAGTTGGACAACGGTACTGGCAAGTTCGGCAGTATTGATCATTAGAGCTGGATTGTTAACGCTTCGCCACTGGCCGTCGAGTATCACGCCGTCGGTGTTGACCTTGAGGTCGGTATAGTCGCACAGCACCTTGACCTTCCACAACTCAAGCCACAGATGGAACTGTCCGTTGTACGAGCCGTCGCCGTTGTCCGTAGCATTTACAATTATGAAACGGGTGCGTCCTGTGCGGTTCACTATGGTATCGTTGGCCTTCAGTTCCTTCAGGTTCTGGTTTTCAATAGTCTGCTGTTCTGGAGCTTCTGCGCAACCGCAGTCAGGGCATTCCTCCACAGTAGGAGTTGTGCCGGGCGGGTCAATGCTGAAGTCTTGATATGTTGCCCAATCCGATTCAAGGCCACCTGGGCACACTGCCTTGACACTGACTTTCCAGTTGCTGCCACGTTCAAAATCGTAATATGTGAAACGGGTGTCGTAACAATCCTTCAACGTGGAGGAACCGTTCATGTCAACAAGGTCAACTTGGTAGTACGAGTGCTGGCTGCTGCCGTTCCACGAGAAATCGACGCGAGTGTTGTTCACGCTAATGTCGATGTCTGTTACATCGGGACAAGTATGCTGATAGACGAATGTGCGCACCTCACTCTCGCCATCTTTGTTTATCTGAGCCTGACCTGTTGGATCAATCACCGTAACTCGCCAGCAGTAACGTTGACCAGGTTCGAGGTTGAGAGCCGCAGGTATGGCTGTGAATGATGTGGCCGAAGTGGTGGCAGTATATATCGGCGTCTGGCTTTCCACCCATGTCTGTGCAGGCAAGTATTCCATATTCAATCGCCAAACTTCTAGTTTGTACTGCACAGGGACAATGCCTCCGGTGTGCTTGCTGGCCAGCCAAGAAAACACCAAAGGAAGCGATGCGTTGTCTGGTGCCTCGACATTGTCGCGAGGAGCCAGCAATTGTGGCGGATCGTACACGCTTACCCACGCTGTAAACATGCCTCGGTTCGACAACTGTCGCCCGCTGTCAAAGTCTTGGATCTCTATGGTCAAACGCCACAAGCCGCCAGGTAGCTGACCTGTCTGAAGATATTTTTCCTTGCTATAGCCATGAAATTCCAGATTGTCGAGCTTAAGGTACTGCGCAAGATCGATGCCTGTAAGTATGCGCGTCTCGCCACCCCCAATAAACATTGGAGAAACAGCGGTGTTCTTTATGTTCTCTATGGTAACTCCCGACGACTCCATCTTTACATGCAACCTTACGCGAAGGTTTTTGACAGTCAGGTCGTTAACCATAATGGTGGTCATTATCTTAGGCTTGCCTTTATCTTCCACCAAATCGGCAAGATTGACGGTGTATGGTGGCAACAGCACTGGAGTGACTGTCACCGGATAGCGCTGGGCCATGGCCGTAAAGTTCAGCAGCAACAATGTCAATATGTGAAAAATCCGGTTCAAGAAATAGACTCTCTAATGGTTACATTGATATTGTGAACATCTATATAATTAAATTTCATTTACTTGACCAGCATTATCTTGGCAGTTCGCCTATCGCTTCCTGACTGGACGTTGATAAGGAAAGTTCCGCCTACATGATTGCTGATGTCAAAGGTTTCCTCATATTTGGCCTTGCCGGTCAGATTGCGGGTTTCCACAACGGTTCCGCTGCCCGACTCGGCTATCGACAAGCTGACATCGTCCACTTCACGCAAGTCGAGGTCAACCGTAAACTTGCCGCTAGTTGGATTTGGCGAAACAACTATCGACCTTATCATTGGATTGTATCCAAGCGAGATGCTGTCGGCCTCCTCCGACAACTCCACTATTTCAACCTCCTTGGTAATGTAGCTTACACAGCCACTCGAATAAGCCCATAGGGTTATCTCATGGACTCCCAGCTTGTTTGGCTTCAGGTATATCTCATAACCTGTCTCGTCAATCACTTCAAAATCAGTCTGACTGAAATCCCAGCGCAGGCTGTCAACACTCATGTTGGACAACTCGACAAGTGCAATGGTGGTGTCAACCGAGGCATCGGACGCCATGTAGAAATCGGCCTTTAGCAAGTCGTTGCCAATGATTACTGTAACAGTATCGCGAGCGATGCAGTTGGCTCCGTAGGTGGCAACCAGATGGTACTCGCCACCATCGCTGACACTGACCTTGCGGGTATCAAACATCAGGCTGTCGTCAAGATACCACTTGTAGGAGGCGAAGTTCTTGCTTGCCGCCAAAGGATATTCGTTTTCAGGGCACATGAGCACGGTGTCCTCGCCTATCTCCACATGAATGGAATCGGGCTGGCTGATTGAATATGTAGCCGAGTCACGGCAATTGTTTTTGTCGGCGACAATGACCGTATATGTCCCCTTTGGAATGCTGTCGAGTTTAGACAATGTGTGGCCGGTATTCCACAAATAAGTGAAATTGCCCACACCGCCGTATGTCGTGACATTGATTTCTCCATCGGAATAGCCAAAGCAACTTGCATCACGGCTTCCCAGTTTCGTCAACTGAACAATCGGTGGAGTCCCAATTTCAAAGCTGGCCGAGCCCTTGCAGTTGTTGGTGTCTATTACCCAAACAGTATGACGCCCGGCTGCCAAGTCGTTTACCAGCATCTGGTTCTGGCCATGTGGCCACTCAATGCGGAACGGTGCGTATGGCGTGGCTGCTGTAATATTGGAACTGTCGAGCATGGCAGTGCCGTTGGTATCGCCGTAACACAGCACTGGCATTGTAGATACGTAGGATATCTTCGGATTGGTTGACTCGTTGATGCGGTATGAATTGTCTGTCGCGCATCCATTGGCATCAACCGCATTGACCTTGTATAAAGCATTCTGAATCAGGCCATCGATGCTGCTTAGTCCATTGAATTTAGACTTGGAATGGCCATCTTCCAACCAACTGTACGAATATGGCTGAGTGCCACCGCCAACAGTGATGGATATACGGCCGTTGTCGGTGTCGCAAGTGGTGTGAACAACCTGTGCGCCTGTAATTTGCAACCTTTCTGGCTGCGGAATGAACGCCACAATGCTGTCATGCGAGTTACAGAAATGGTCATCGACAAACCAGAACCGGTGATTGCCGGCATTCAGACTGCCTATAACGGTATCTTTATACGGGAACAGCGAATCCAGTTTGATGGTGTATGGCGCAACTCCGCCTTTGATGCTGAAGGTTGCGCTGCCATCGAACCTGCCAAAGCATGACACCGAATCGACACTAACCAGACTGGCCCTTAGCGAATCGGGCTGCGAGAGTGTCACACTCAAGGTGTCGGTGACGCCTGCCTCGTCCTTTACCACAAATGTGTATGTTTCGGCCTTGCGACTGGTGTACGTGCTCAAACGGCTGAACGCACTGTCAACTTCCGCATACTCGTAGTTGCCCCAGCCTCCTTCGGCCTCAACGGCCACCTCGCCGTTAGTTTCGCCATAACAGTCTGGGTTTGTGATGCTTGTCACTTTCAAGGCAAGCATTTTTTCCGGTTCCGCAATAATGGCTGTCACATCAGAACGCTTGCCGTACCTGTCTTCGACACGGATATGGTACGTTCCAGCCTCCAGTTGCTCCATGGCCAACACTCGCGAATTGGCAAGCAACGTATCGGCATAGAAATCGTCTCCCTTGAGTATCTGAATGTTAAACGGGCCTTCTCCTCCGTCGATATGGACATTGGCCGACCCATCGTCATAGCCTGGGCGGGTGACTTTCATGATATTGGTGACAAGCAGATTTATAAGTTCATACTTGGCAATGCTGAATTCGGCATAACGCGACTCGCCCTTTGGCAACCTACACTCGAGCACGTATGAGCCTGGCGCCAGCTTTGTAAGCTCGAACTGCATGCCGGAAGGCACTGCGTCGTAAACTATGGAATCGTTCCTATCGGAGAAAAGCACCATGCGTACAAAGCCTGTAGTGTCCGATGTAAACCGTGCTGTGCCATCGTTTTTGTCAACGCCTGTCTCATTTGTTACAGTGTCCGTCTTCAATGGCATATCGCCATTGGTTGGTAGCTTTACAATCTTTTGCACATCGCAACCAACAGCATCCTTTACTTCAATCTGATATACACCGGCATACAATCCGCTCCATTTTTTCTCTGTGCTGGTCTCGCCTGTGTACATATTGGTCCACAGGTATGTATATGGGTTCACGCCACGGCTGGCAATGGCCTCAAGACTGCCTCCTGCATATTGGCGAAGGCCAGGAAAATCCTTTATTACCGAAACCGTCACATTGGTATCGCGCACCTCAACATTAGTCAACACCCTGCAGTTGTTCTTATCTACAGTTGCCACTGTATAGGCCCCTGCCGGAAATGACTTGCCAAACATCTTTTTATAAGTGTCATCTTCGGTCTTCAAGGTGTCGTTGAATCCAAAATCGTAGGCAAAAACCTTGTACGGCGCAGCTCCGCCTTTAATGTCAACGCCTATGTAGCCGTCGTTTTTGCAAGTGGCCGGCTTGGTAACCGGCAACGCCACCAAACAGTCTTGCGACTCGATGGTGACATATTCTGAATATACAACTCCAGCCGAATCGATGACGCTAACCTTGTATGTGCCTGCACTCAAAAGGAATATGTGCATGGCACTGTCAAGTCCCACCGTATCTGTTTTGACATTGACAGCCTCAACAGTGTCTTTTGCAAGAAGGTTTGTATAACGATATCTGCCCCAGCCACCTGAAGGAACTATCTTAACCGAATCAGGCGCGCCGTTGCAAAGGCCTATCTTTGTTGTGGCAGTAAATGTCAGTGGCGCATCGGGCTGTATGAACTTGCCTGTAGTTGTTGTGTCAGCGCAACCTTTATGGTCCTTTACTGACAAGATATGTAGGCCTGGATAGAATTTTTCCAATAGAATTGGAATGCTATCAACAGCATTTCCAATGCTGTCAGGCATAATGGAATCATGAAGGAATATGCCAAAACGGCCTTTGTTGCCACCAGTTACATATACTTCCACATTACCGCCAGGCTTGCCATACTCTGGGATTATGGTGTTTTGAGACTTGATTGACAACTCTAATGGCTTGGGTTCCTGGACTTCAATTGCAAATACTTTATTTGTATCGCTTACACACTCATTTTTATCCTTTAACCAAATATGATAATACGAAGCCGACAAGTCTGGAATGACAGAACTGAACCCTTGCCAACCAACTATATCAGGCAATGTATCCACTTTTGAATAATACAAACTAAGCGTATCGGTACTTTTAACTTTTGAATCCGTTTCAAACTTTATCTCCTTTATTTTTCCATCAGAGAAACCACTGCACGTTACTGAATCAAACAAGGCTTTTGTGACATAGGGATTTTGGTATTTGTCAAGACTAACATCCTCTGTTACAGTACAATTATTATAATCAGTTACACTTATAACATAATCTCCAAAACCTAAACCATCAAAGGTTATATCAGTTTTGGGGTTATACAAAGGCTTATCTTTATCAAACTCGCTCTGCAGTTGCAACGATACGTTATAACAGCCTGTCAAGCCTTCAAGACTTTCTGACCAACCTCCTTTTGCCTGAACTGTTATTTGCCCATCATTATTGCGACAGGTTGGATCAATTTTTGAAATTGGCTCTATTATTTCCAATTTTGAGGAAGGTCCTTTTATTGTTATAGGGCCTTTGGGATATTCATATTCACACTTATTATCTTTTACTACAATATTATATGTACCTGGAGACAAACGATTGTATGAACCAAAATAATCACTTTTACTGTTATCGGGATAAACAATTGCAAATTCAACATTATCTCCATGTGAATTTTTTATGGAGTTTTTATCCAATGTTATAACACCATCATTACTGTCAAAACAAGAAACATTCTTAGACAAAGGATCAAATTCCATTGGTTCAATTTCCATAATTGTACCTGATTCCGTCTTATTGACAATTTGAGTTAATGCACCAAATTCATATTTAAAGGATTCCTTTGATTCCTTCTTAAACTTCACCTTCCATGGACCTGGATCAACTTCAATGCATTCATCTTTGTCTATTGACTCATATATGCTTCCATTATCCATTGAATACATACATTCCTTATCTCCTTGAAGTTTAATTTTCCCTTTATCCCCATAGCATCTTCCTGGATTTGATTCATCAATTGCCTTGCACGAGGCTAACGACAGAGAATTTATTCCATTGGGAGTCAAGCATCTTTTCTTTTTATCTGCGGCATTACTAACAGTATATTCAACACATAAATAATAAGTCGATGACGTACTATAATTAAACTTTGTACAAGTTGACTCTTCGTCACTTTTAATTGTATCTGCTATAATACTGTTAGCCGACGTATCCGTTGATAGCAAAAGCACATAATCGCCCATATTGCCAGCTTTACTACTCAGCATTTTTAGCTCTGCCGTATAGTTGTTTTCATCATAGGTTATTGATGCAGTGGAGAATGAAATTTTGGGAGAAAGAATGCATATTTTACTCAATGTATCCTGACAACCATTATGAGTAGCAATTATACCTTCATAATTACCACAAGGAATACTGATAGTGTCCTTATAGTCTGTATTCCAGGACACATTCTTGCTAAACAGATCGACATTCCAACTTACGTCGCCTTTAATGTTTTTACCTTGCAAGATTAAACTTCCATTCCCTCCCATTTCAGTAGCATCTGACCCTTCAAATGAAATATCGAAAGAACTGTCAATTATTTGTAATGTATTTTCATTCAGTTGTATTCTATATTTAATTCCACTGACAACATAAGATGCTTCTATATCATACTCACCCAAAGGGACAGAATTTAACGTCAATGGAAAAGATGGATTATTAATGGCGCTATAAACTGCTGTTTCATTATTGTTTTCTTTCTTTATTACGTATACTGAATCAAACGTTGTTGAAAAACTATTACTTACTTTAGAAACTGACAAACTGCCTCCTTTATTATTACAAGTTTGCGCTGTTGTCGTGCACTCAAAAGGATATGGAATATCGATCTTTCTTTGTATCGTAACACCATTGCTATTAGTAAATGAAACAATATTTAGCCCATACTTTAAACCAGAAATAGTAACAACATCACTGGAATTTTTAATTGTAACGTCATTGCCATATTTATATGGCATTAACCCACCTATAAAATTTGTCAATTCTACCTTTCCTGTAGTCCCCGATGGGGTGGCAGGATATTGTTTAATTGTAGATGTAAATGAAAAATCATTGTATTTGTAAACATACTCTATGGGTTCACTCATACAATTGTCGGAGTCCTTTATCCTTAAATATCCACTATATGCAGGAACTCCTTCAGTTGACTTTCCCAAAATATCGGTCGTGTCTTTAATATCAATTTTATAATAATAGTTTTCTATCAAATATTTTTGCCATAAGGCATCTCTGGTTACTTTGAAATTCTCCCAATCCTTGTCGTACTGGGTGCTGACAATGCCTATTAATTGATTAGCCTTAAAATATGGATACAAGTCACTTATCCCATTATAAAAACGGCAGTATTTTTTCCCTCCCATTATGTATGTATATCCCTTGCCATTACCATAATCCTGGAATGAATATATATTAGGTCTTGTCCCGTTTCCGCCATCATAATATGTCTCAACAAACTCGCCATCGTGCCAAACTGTTACTATTCCACCTGGATCGTGAAAAACAATCAAATTCT
>CALABN010000240.1 GCA_937885735.1 uncultured Bacteroidota bacterium
ATTGGTGAATTCTTCCAATTGCTCATATTCACCATCTCTTTGGATGTAGTGAAAGACAACCTCACATCATGAAGTTTTGCTCCTTCAATCCAAGTACCAGTGAGCTGTTCTACCGGACAAGGTTGATAACCTTTTGGCAGAGAAACATCTAGTGCGAATAATGGAAATACGGCAATTAAGAGATATACCAATACCAAATAATGTCTATACATTATATATTATTATATAAGGAATGTACATGGTGCAATTCGTTTTGCACCATGTACATCTAATTATTATTTTCGAATCATGACTTTCTTGCCATCGACAACATAAAGTCCCGGTGCTTTGATACCATTAAGCTGCTGACCGTAGATATTGAAGATACGACCATCCTTGCGCATAATGTTATCGTCAGCTACAATCTGGTCAATGTCATCGAAGACTTTGTAATCGAAAACGTATGAATGGAAGCCATACGAAGCATCGGCACAGAATCCCATAATCTTTTCAGAATCAGCCGAGATACAAACTGGAGAATTTGATCCGAGCTTTGGCATACCCTTAACAGTAGCCATGAGTTCGTCGAGACATACGAGATTTGAATTCCCTGCTGGCCAGAGATAACCGATTCGGCCGAATACTATATCACCTGTTTCTGAATACATGATGACGTTTCCATCGTTTGAAATACTTGTCGAAGCCATTGCTGTACCGTTGAACGATTCATCGAGATTTAGAACTTCAAACTTATTGCTCTTAAGATTCAAACGAGCAGCACATACAGATGGTGCAGGTGTATTCCAATCGAACATGTCGAATTCTCCTTGAACACTGAGAGAAATCCATTCGCCATTATCTGATACATCTGATGCTGGAAGTTCCATTCCTTCGAGAACTTTAGTTTGGACGTTTGCTAAGTAATCAAATCTTTCTAATCTATCATTATTATAATAGGAGTTAGTGATTACATATTTTCCGTTAACTTTACTTACTTCATCATTAAATGCGACTGCGCCCGATAAGTAGTTGCCTTTCTTAACGAATGAGAAGAATGGGAACACGCCATCATCATAACCGTATTCAGGGTTGTTGCAATGTGAAAGCCCATAGTTGTTCTTCTTAGCTTGATATTGAACAACATCTAAATCGTCTTTCCACCATTGGCAGTCAAGAACGTAAATATTATTCATGTCTGGGTGCTTTTTAACGTAATTAGCAAGGACTGTTGGGTTTAAATATGTGCAATCTCCACATCCAGATCTTTCAAAGTAGATGATGGCGCCATTTTCAGTAACCTCACCATAATCTCCTTCATTAATGAAGTAGGCTTTAGGAAGTTTTACATTGCCTTCCATAAATTTATAGAAAGCTGCTTTATCCCTCATTGTTTTATCTTCAGCAGTTGATTTGAGCTGAATTTTTGCTTCGCCTTTTTCAAAAACAATAAATTTAGTGGTGCCTTTTGTTAATTCGATTCCATATTTTGAAGCGTGATCAGCAAAATACTTGTAGGTTAAGAAGAAACAATCAACGTGGTTATCTTTTACGTATGAATTAATAATTGGTCTAAAGTCGCTCCAGCAAGCACATGAGGTGTCTGCAACAACTAAAAGGAAAGATTCCTTACTTTCTATTTTTCTATCTAACTCAACAACAGTAAAATTTCAATACCAATCGGCAATTTTTCTGCCGGATGAATTTCCTTGCAATTTCAAAAGCTGCTGCAAGTGAATTGTGATAGCCGTCGCAAAGCAGTGTGAACGGCCCGTTGTGCCTGCCGAACCTCTTTACAAACAGCTCTTCAGTGCCTCCTGTGGCAATGAAGCAGTGCACTTCGCCTTCCGGCTCGAAATCTTCTTCCCATGTGTGGAACACAATTTCTTCTGATGAATAGACTGAGCGCAGGGCGTCTTCACGGTCTGACATGATATCTTTCAGGTCGTGCAGTGCAGATGAAAATACGATGATATCCATACTCGAATCGTTTATAAACGTTTATAATCAGGTCAAATTTACCAAAATAAAACTATCTTTGCAAGCGCCAAAAGGCTGAAAACAAGCGGTAAAATAAATAGGGATAAATGGCTGTAAAAATATGTTATTAGTCCTGTCTTTCCGCCGAATCCCGCCTCACAAAGGCGGGATTTTTAATTTTACGCTATGAAACCTGCTGATAGTTATGATGTTAAGACAAGACGTGGTGAACGTCGCTTCAACCAGATTAAGGTATGCGTATTCCTTTCAGGACTATCGATCTTTTCGCAATTGTACATATTCCAGCCAATGTTGCCGCATTTGTGCAAGACATTCGCCTTGAACCCTGCGGCAAGCAGTTGGGCAGTGTCGTCGGCCACGGCAGGTATGGCTTTGGGCTTGCTTTTCTTCTCATTTAAGGCCGACTCGTGGCCACGCAAGAACCTGATGTCGTTTTCAATGCTCACGTCGTCGGTGCTGACGCTTGTATCGGCATTCATACCGTGGTTCTGGCCTTTGGTGGCGGTGAGTTTTGTCCGTGGTGCGCTGTTGGCAGGCGTATCGGCCGTTGCATTGACATATTTGAACGAAGAGGTTGAAGATCGTTCGTTGGGCTTTGCAATAAGCCTTTATTTGAGTGGCAATGCCGTGGGCGGAATGTCGGGCAGGATTATTTCGGCTTTCCTGTCGGGATGGCTGGGCTGGCGTGCAACTCTTGCCATAGTCGGTCTGCTCACATTGGCAGTTGGCTTGTGTTTTTGGAAGCTATTTCCCGAATCGCGCAATTTCAGTCCACAAAAAGTGTTGCTGAAGTCGAAGTTGTGCCAGATGGGTCAATATATGCGTACGCCCGTCATGCTCAAGGCGTATTCTGCGGCATTTCTGCTGATGGGCTGTTTTGTGAGCGTGTACAATTTCACAGGGTTCCATCTGGAGTCGCCGCCTTATTCATTGCCTCATACGCTGATAGCCTGCATCTTCTTGATGTACACTACAGGCATAGCGGGCTCGCTCACGGCTGGGCGCATCTCTACGGACAGACGACCGGAATTGACAATCAGGTATTTCGTGGCAGGTGATGTGGCAGGCCTTCTCTTGATGATGTGTCAGCACCTTTTGCCTCTTGGCCTTGGACTCGGTGTCTTTACATTCAGCTTTTTCGGAACTCACGCTCTTGCAAGCCGAATAGTGTCGCAGAATGCAGGTGAGGGCCGAAGCACCGCAACATCGCTCTATTGGCTGTTCTACTATTTTGGCTCGTCGGTTTTAGGTACAGGCACAGGCACGGTTTTGTCGGGCTTCGGGTGGAGCTGTTTCATTATGCTGCTTATAGCGATAAACATGCTTACCTTGACTTGGCTTTGGCGAATGGGCAAGGAGAAGGGCCATTTAAAACTTTAGGTCGCTGAATTTCTTTTTTCTTTTCAGGTAATAGTCAGCCACAATGCTGTGATTGTATAGTTCGGCGTGATGTTCGCTTTTCCGAACACGCATCAGTTCGTTGCGTTTTGCTCGCAGTTTGCCTATGTTTTGATAGAAGGCAAAATGTGCGCGTGGTACGGCCCAGAAGAATCCGAAATTGAGTTTTGCCAGATACAGTCCTGTCGATATTCCGTCCAATACCATTCGCATAAACAGTGTACGATGGAATCTTTTGTCGGGCAGGTTCTTGTACAGCATGAACAGGTTGTTGCGGTAGTTGAGGAACAGTTTGCGCGGATTGTTGTTAGGCAATGTTCCGCCGCCTACGTGATATACTGCCGATTGCGGTACAATGGCTATTCTGTAGCCTAGGTTTTTCATTCGCCAGCATAGGTCTATTTCTTCCATATGTGCGAAAAAATCCTCGTCAAGGCCGCCTGTTTCAAGAAAAACCTTGCTTCTGACAAACATGCAGGCGCCTGTTGCCCAAAAAATATCGCGGGTGTCGTCATATTGGCCGTTGTCGGTTTCTATCTCGCCCAGTATGCGGCCTCGGCAGAACGGGAATCCGAATTTGTCAATGAATCCGCCCGAAGCGCCTGCGTATTCAAATTCGTTGCGGTTGTTGTATGCCAGCAGTTTAGGCTCGCAGGCCGCAACGTCTTGGTTTGCATCCATAAAGGCCACAAGCGGCTCGAGCCAGTTAGGCGTTACTTCAACGTCGGAATTCAGCAATACGAAATATTCGGCATCTATTTGCTTGAGAGCCTTGTTATAGCCGCCTGTAAATCCGTAGTTCTTGTCGAATTGCAGAATTCTTACCGACGGATATTCCTGTTTCAGAAATGCAATGCTGCTGTCGGTTGAGCCGTTGTCGGCGACCCAAATTTCGGTTCCTTCGGCGGTTGACATCGATGTTACTGACGGAAGGAATTGTTCAAGGAATTTCTGTCCATTCCAGTTTAGTATTACAACAGCGGTTTTTATCATTTCTTTATGTTTTTGGGCAAATGTATGATATTGAATTTCTATATGCAATCATTGTGCCGGCAATCGTTGCAAGCATTGCCGTGGCAGTTGTCTTGTGAGCAGTCGCTGCACTTGCCGCAATCATTTCCCTTGCCTTTGAATCTAATGTAAATCAGCCTTATAAGGAACACTGCCGAACAGGCAATGATTATCCATGCAATGAAGTCTTGTATCATAAAAACAGGCATCCAATTTGGAAAACAGCAAAGGTGACAATCCACGCAAGCGTAGTGGTGTAGATGCAAGCCAGCAAAGCCCATTTCCGTCCGCCTTCCTTGCGTATGGCGGCTATTGCGGCAAAGCACGGCATATATATCAATACAAAAAGCATCATGCAGAATGCTACCAATGGCGAAAATACCTTTTGGCCTTTGTGTGGTCCGCTTGAATGTGTCTGTTGCTGAAGTTTGGCCTTTAGCGCCGAGTTGTCTTCTTCATTTCCGCCAGCTTGGTATAATACACCCATTGTGCTGACAACAACCTCTTTGGCTGCTAGTCCGGTTATCAGGCATACGCCGATTTTCCAATCGAATCCTAATGGCTTTATCACAGGTTCAATCAAGTGTCCTAATTGTCCAATGTACGATTTTTCGAGATGTTCGGCCTGCATCTCGCTTTGCAGTTGCTCGATGCTTGTCGTCTTTTGTGCGTCAGTGAGGTTTGTGTCTTGTTTGACAAATGCTATGGCATTGTCGTATGGTATGGTGTAATGCACTTTTTGGGGATAGTGCCCTAGCGCCCAAATTACAATAGAGGCAAAGAGTATCACTGTTCCCATTTTTGTAAGGTACTGTGCGCTCTTGTCCCACATATGCGATAGCGTGTTCCGCAATGTTGGAATGCGGTATGGTGGCAGTTCCATGACAAAAGGAGCATCGTTGTGCTTGAAAAACACTTGTTTGAAGATGATGGCAACCAAAGCCGCAAGTGCAATGCCTATCATGTATATGGAAAGCATTATGAGAGCCTGATTTGTGCTGAAGAATGCTGATACCAGAAGTATGAACACCGGCAAGCGGGCGCTGCACGACATAAGCGGTACAATCAGCATTGTCAGCAGACGGTCTTTCTTGTTTTCAAGTGTGCGTGTCGCCATTATTGCCGGGACATTGCATCCAAAACCCATAAGCAATGGTATGAACGATTTTCCGTGCAGGCCAATCTTGTGCATCGCAACGTCCATTATGAAGGCGGCACGTGCCATGTATCCCGTGTCTTCCATTATTGAGATGAACAGGAACAGAATGAGTATGTTGGGCAGAAATACAATTACACCGCCAACTCCGCCGATAATGCCGTCGATAATCATATCGTGAAGGGTTCCTGCCGGTATTATGCCCGAAAGGAAATTGCTCAGCAATGTGACACCGGAATCTATCCAGTCCATTGGATATTTGCCGAGTGTGAACGTGGCTTGAAACATCAGCCACATGAAGAAGATGAATGTTGGGATTCCCAGCCATTTGTTAGTCAACACCTTGTCTATGCGATAACCTTTGCCTTTGTCAGGTTCTTTCGATGGCTTGAATGTTTCCTTTAGTGCACCACGTATGAAACCGTAACGTGCGTCGGCAAGCACCGTCTCAGGCGGATTGCCGTATTCGCGCTCAAGTTCAGCGCGTTCCTTTTCAGCCCATTCTATTATGTGGTTTGCGTCGGGGTGGGCGGCAATGTTATTGATGAAAATCTTGTCGCCTTCAAGCAGTTTCAGTGCGGCAAAGCGCGGGTAGTATTTCTCGTTCAGCAGTTGGTGCTGTTCAATTTCAGATTTTACGACGGCAATGGCCTTTTCAATGTTCTTGCCGTAGTTCACCTGGATTTGGTGAACAAACGGATCTCGGTCTTCAAAAACCTCTATTATCTTGTCGAGAATAATGTTCAGACCTGAACCGTCACGTCCGTTTGTAGGCAGGAACGGCATGCCGAGCATCTTTCCAAGCATGTCGTAGTTGAGAATGTCGCCTTTTTTCTCAAGTTCGTCGTACATATTGAGGGCCACCACCATTTTTATGTTCATTGCAATGAGCTGGGTGGTCAGATATAGGTTCCTCTCAAGATTCGAAGCATCAATCACGTTAAGAATGATGTCGGGATTTTCTTCAAAGATGTGCTTTCTGACATATAGTTCTTCGGGCGTGTATTCCGATATGGAATAGGTGCCTGGCAGGTCTGTTATGTTTATGGTATAGCCATTGTGCTCTATGGTGGCCAGTTTTGTGTCAACGGTGACGCCACTATAGTTGCCTACTTTCTCATGTCTGCCCGTGGCAAGGTTGAACAGCGATGTCTTTCCGCAATTAGGGTTTCCTACAAGCGCAATATTGATGGTCCGGCTTATTTGCTTGGCGTGGCTCCTGAACGGTTCTGAAATGATGTTGTCCTTGTCGAATTTATCGCCAATATTGGTTTGTGCGTTGCTGTCGGTGACGACCTCAATCAGTTCGGCTTCGCTGCGCCGTAACGACACGTGGTAGCCAAGCAGTTCGTATTCAATTGGGTCTTTCAGCGGCGCATATTTGACAAGCCTGATGCTAGTGCCAGTTACAAAGCCCATTTCGGTTATGCGCTTGCGGAATGCGCCGTGGCCCATCACTTTTGTTATTATGGCAGTCTGCTTGTTTGTGAGTTCAGATAAGCGTTTCTTGTTATAATTCTGGCCATCCATCTTCGTTTCATTTTGCCCGCAAAAATACCGGATTTATATCATCGTTGGTGATATGATTAATCATCGCCCGACAATATTTTTCAACTTTTGGCAAATGTCGTATGCATTGTCTATTTCTGACAGTTTGATATGCTTTTGATTGCGCCTGTTTCGGCGTCAAATACTATTGAGTGCTTGCCATTGTTCATATATTCGGCCGGAAGTGGTACTACGATGCCTTTCTGTGCTATTTTCATATTGCCGGAATAGTACGTTGTCCCGTTATAGGTTATTGTCATGCTGACAGTTCCTGGAATTCTATAGTAGATGCCGTACTTTATGTTTGATGTTGATTTTGCCGATGTCTCCACTTCCTTTATCGACACTTTTGGTGTATTTGACAATGTGTTAATTTTCAAAGTGATAGGGAAGGAGTCATTGTGTTTTGCATCTTGCTTTTGTGACAATCCTTGCGATTTCGAGAAGTAGGCAATTGTCAGCTGGTCGGCCCCGCTTAATTGAGATGGCGACACGCTGATAGTCTGTGTATAAGTTGCTTGCGTCTTGTTTCCTACAAATAGTTTTATGTAGTTGTCTTCAACTGATTTAAGTTCTTCAAGCATTGACTTTATTGCAATACCGTCGGCGGTGTTTGCCTCGCCGGTAATGCCAGCGGCTAATTTGAATCTGCGTTTCCTTATCTTGCGTATGAAAGCGGCGGCTTCGGCGGCGTTGTCTTCGGTCGTCTTGACTTTTATCTCTTTTGTTTTGGGCTTTTTCACTTCCAAAGTGTCGTTTTCATCTTCAAGTTCTTCAATTTCTATGAATGGCTTCACACCTAAATCGTAAAAATTGTATGTATCTGTTTCAGGTTCAATGTCGATGTGTATTCCCGGCTTCTTTGGCTCTTCAATATTGTCCTTGCAGTTGTATGCCAATATTGTTCCGTCGTCTGATAGTTGAATGTTTGGCATATTGTCGAACGAACTGAAGTTTATGGCATAAAACAGGCTTGTGTCAGTTTGGCTTGTCCTGTCAACTTCTACACTTTCAATCTTGTACGTGGTATTATTCTCTGTGACAATGCCTGACGTGATATTAAGGTATTTTTCGGCATAATCGGCATACGGGCCTTTTACTTCAGTGCATTTGCTTATTTTCAGTGTAATTGACAATGCATTTTGTGGCAATGTGTAGAATATCTGTCTGCCGTCGATGTTCAGAATGCCTTGAACCTGATTTACGTAAAATCCTGATTCACTCTCTTTTTGGGCAACTGACAGCATAGTTGAAAGTGTCAGTGTTGTGCACAATATTGTTTTAGAAAAAATGTTTCCAATCTTCATTTTCCTTGATTTTTAGATATGCGTTACCAATGTTTTCAATAATGTTTGATGCTATCAAAAACTCTTCGCCATTTTTCATTTTGGCAATGTCGCCTGCAAGGCCGTGCAGATAGACGCCTATTATGGCAGCATTTTGTGGCGTGTATTTTTGCGCAAGCAAAGATAGGATAATTCCTGTCAATACATCACCGCTACCGGCAGTGGCCATTCCCGGATTGCCCGTGGTGTTGAAGTGAACCTTGCCATTTGGCAGCGCTATTGACGTATAGGCTCCTTTTAGCACAACAATTATATTGTGCTTTCTTGCAAATTCAATCTGTGTCTGAAGCCGCTCGTAACCGGTAGCGTGCTTGTGTGTCAGTCGGTCAAATTCGCCAACGTGAGGAGTGATGATTGTGTACGGCCTTAATTTTTGAAGAAGATGCGGAGTGTCGGCCAAAATGTTTATTCCGTCAGCATCAATTACCATCGGCAATTGGGCGTTGTCAAGAATTTTATCGAATAATTGCCTGGTTTGTCCCAAAAGACCTATGCCAGGACCGATTCCCACCGCTGTGTATTTCTCAATTTTTGAAAAATCGAAATCCAATCCATCTGTATTTACAATAGCTTCAGGCACAGTTGTTTGTAAAACATTCCTGCAAGTGTTCGGAACGCAGGTCGTCAAAAGCCCGCAACCTGCATGAAGGCAAGCCCTTGATGCCAAAACAGATGCGCCGGTCATTCGTTTGCTGCCTGCCACAAGCAGTGCGTGACCGAATGTTCCTTTGTGCGCAAAATGCCAGCGTGGCTTTGTCAGCTCTCTAATATCCTGCATTTCAGTAAGAAAATGCATAGAGTCGCTTTCGTCAATTGCTTGCTGACTGATGCCAATTGGCAGTATTTCCAATTCTCCGACATATCTGCTATTTTCAAAAAACATAAACGGAAGTTTCGCAAGTTGCAGCGAAAGTGTTACTGTTGCTTTTATTATTGCACCGTCGTTTCCGGTATTGTCCCAACAGTAAAGGCCTGAAGGAATGTCTATGGCAATCGACGCATTTCCTGATGAATTGATATGGTTGATTATTTCAGCCCAATAACCTGTGATAGGGCGATTGAGTCCCGAACCGAATATTCCGTCTACGACAATGCTGCCTGGTGCTATTTGTGGCATTGTGCCCATTTGTTGTGGCTGCATATTGTTTTTTCCTTTATAAATAGTACTTATGTCTATAATAGCACGACGAGGATTATGGGAATTTTTATGTTATAATGTAACAGATATATAAACTTGTTTTTTGGTGTTATTTATTATGAGTCTAAAGATTGGTATTGTTGGTTTAGCAAATGTGGGGAAGAGCACGCTTTTTAATGCTTTAACGAATGGACATGCAGAATGTGCAAATTATCCATTTTGCACTATTGAACCTAACATAGGAATAGTAACGGTCCCAGATGAACGCCTTAATATTTTAGCAAAACTTTTTAATAGCGCCAAAATTACTCCCGCTACAGTTGAATTTAAAGA
>CALABN010000241.1 GCA_937885735.1 uncultured Bacteroidota bacterium
GTATTTGTTTACCGGACTTCGGTTGCAGTTGACAATCAATAGCAATTACGCTATTATAATAGCATAATTGCTATTGAAAGGCATAATGTGATGTTTAAAATTGAATTTTATGAAAAAAGTGATGGGACATCAGATGTTTGGGATTTTTTAGAAACTTTGCGTTTGAAATCATTTACGAATAAAGATATAAGAATACAATACAATCAATTATCAATGTATATTATAATGCCCAAAGGCCGCACTATTACCGAAATGCTTTCGGGATTCAAAAATGGCATACTCAACGACATTGCCAAGGAAAACCCTGGTGTCGACGATTCGCAGACCAAGACATCGTTCTTTGGCTACGGAGATTTTTCATTGACAATAAGATACATTTATTATATCGACAAGGTGAAGGGCGGATATTACCGCACGCAGACGGAGGTGAATATGGCCATACTTGAGCGTTTCAACGCATCGGGGCTTGAATTTGCATTCCCAACGCAGAGTCTTTATGTTGAAAATATGAAGGGCAGTGTCGGTATCAAAAAGGAAAACTGAAAGTGATGAATGACAAAAATTTGGTTATAGCCATTGACGGGTTTTCGTCGTGTGGCAAAAGTACGGTGGCCAAGGAACTGGCCCGCAAGTTGGGTTACGTTTATGTTGATACGGGCGCAATGTACCGTGCCGTGACCTATCATTGTATGAAACACAATCTTATTGATGCCGTTGGAACTGTCGATGAGGCGCGACTCAAGGCCGTGATAGGCAATTTGCAGATAACATTCACCTACGACAAGGCCACAGGTGGCAACAGCACGTGGCTCGACGGTGTTTTGGTGGAGAAGGAGATACGCACCATTGAAGTGTCCAACAAGGTTAGTTTCGTCAGCAAGATTGACTTTGTGCGTGCCCGAATGGTACAGCTTCAGCAACAAATGGGCCAGCAAGGCGGAATTGTTATGGACGGTCGCGACATTGGCACCGTGGTGTTCCCAAATGCCGACCTGAAGATATTTATGACAGCGACGCCCGAAGTGAGGGCGCAACGCCGTTTCGACGAACTGACCGCAAAAGGCGACAAGGTGACTTTTGACGAGGTGCTCGATAACGTAACCCAGCGCGACTACATCGACCAGCACCGCGATATTTCGCCATTGCGTCAGGCACCCGATGCCCATGTTGTCGACAACAGCAATATGACGCCAGTACAGCAATTCGACCTGATTCTACAGTTGGTGAATGATGCAAAGTCAGCAGGAAAATAAAGTTGATATTTCCATCGACCCCGAGTCGGGATTCTGCTTCGGAGTGAAGAATGCCGTCACAAAGGCCGTAGCCGAACTGTCCGACGGACAGCCGCTCTATAGCTTGGGCGCAATGGTGCACAACCCTGTCGAGGTGGCACGGCTTGCCGATATGGGCCTTGTGGTAATCGACCACAGCCAGTTTGCCCAGATGAACAACGCGAGGGTGATTTTCCGCGCTCACGGCGAACCGCCAACCAGTTACGACAACCTCAAGGACCGCAACATAAAACTCATTGACGCAACCTGCCCCGTGGTGCTACGTCTGCAGGCACGCATAAAGAGCTCCTATCAGGAGATGCTCAAGTGCAACGGCCAGGTGGTGATATTCGGCAAGAAAGGCCACGCCGAGGTGGTGGGGCTTATCGGCCAGACCAATGGCAACGCCATTCTTATTGAAAACGAGGACGACCTGCAGAAAATCGACTTCTCGCGCCCTATTGAATTCTTCTCGCAGACAACCAAGGACGTGGGCAAGTTTATGCAGTTGGTTGAGATACTTAAGCAACGCGCATCGCAGTTCAGCTGGCACGACACCATTTGCCGTCAGGTGGCAAACCGCGGGCCACACCTCAAGCAGTTCGCCAGCGAGCACGACCTTATGATATTTGTAGGAGGCCAGGACAGCTCAAACGCCAAAGCCCTGTTTGGAATGTGCAAGCAGGTGAATGAAAATTCTTATTTTATAGAAAATGAGGATGAAATAAATCAAGATTGGCTGAACGGTGTCAAGAGCGTTGGAATAAGCGGTGCCACTTCAACCCCGTCGTGGCTGATAAAGAATGTAGAAGGCAGGCTAACGAAGATGCTTGAATCAAAATGAAGGTGAAGTCAGCAATTACGAGGACAAAGCACGTAAAGCGTAAAACTTACAACTTAAAACGTAAAACTTCCAACTCCCCCATTTTCAGTTGATAGCTGACGCAGTAAGCATAATGTCGAGGCATTCCGACGACAATGCGGAACGTGTATGGCCGTCTTTGTCAACAAGAATCAGAAAAGGAAAGTCGTCGAGGCCAAAATCAGGGCGGGAGGTCTCATAAACCATATAGCCGTTCCAATTTGTCAGGAACGTAGTTCTTGTGCGTTTGTGTTCTTCAGCGTATTTTCTCGCCTCAAGCAAGGCTTTTTCCCCTATGGTAGCGTCCATTCTATTTTTCTCCCTATAATGTGAAACTATGAATAGTCATATTTCACCTAAACATTGACGATTCCAAAAATAAGGCCCAGAAACATTTTTGCAATGATTGGTATGCTTGATGACCTCACCTTTTTTTATGATAGAATTAAGGTTGAGGAAAAAAGTGATAATCCACAAAAAAAACAGGCAGGTGAAACACCTGCCTGCTTTTTGTAAGTGGATACTGGATTAGAATCCGCCACCAAATCCGCCCATATTTTGACGCATTTGTTGTTGATACTCATCCCATTTCTTGTATTGCTCTTCGGTAAGGATTTCCTTGAACTTCTTGTTAGAGTCTTCCATAATTTTGCCCATTCCGCTGAAGTCACCGCCACCTTGAAACAACTTGCTCATTTCCTCGCCTTGTTCCTTGTAAACAACAAGAACCTTTGCGTATTGGTCGTCGTTAAGTTTAACTTGTTCCTTCATTTGGTCAGCTTGATATTTAGCCATTTCCTCTGGAGAAGGCATTTGACCACCATCAAATTGTGCGTTAGCACATACGCTGAAGACAAGCATCAGGCTTGTGAAAGCGATTTTCAAAAAATTCTTTTTCATAAATAAAAAAATTAAAGTGTTATTAATAATCGGTATATACCGTCAAGAACTTGTAAAAGACATTTTTAATTGCCTTTATCCTAATTGGATGATGTAAAACTAATCAATTGAAAAATACTACGAAAAAAGTTTCGACCAAATTTGGGTTTTTGCCGATTCCTTCCGCAACTATTTGTTTTTCTCTATAAATGGCCCGTTTTTCAGTATGAATTTTGAAAAAAGCAGTTTTTCCCGTCTGAAAGCGTATGCGTTTTGCACCTATGACATTAAACGATTGGATCTGGCATTTGTATTGTAAGTGGTTGTGTATGAATATTATGTAATGATATTAAACCGGCGGTT
This sequence comes from uncultured Bacteroidota bacterium, assembly GCA_937885735.1. The sequence goes on from CALABN010000241.1 coordinate 3,376, forward strand.
TTGACTACTTTGAGTGTCTGTTGCTTTTATATATTATTTGGAGATATTGTTTGTCCGTCTTTTTCAATAGTAAAAAAAATCAACTCCATTTTTCTTGGTTTGAAGGTGTTGTACTTATAAATCTAGGGAAGAGTCAAAAAAAGCCAACATAAATGTTGGCTTTTAATCATTTGTTATTTTGGAGCGGAGAGGACGAGATTCGAACTCGTGGTACACTAATCGCGTACGACAGTTTAGCAAACTGTTGGTTTCAGCCACTCACCCACCTCTCCTGGTGGTCCTGTGTTGAACCTGTCTTGTTTTTAAGACGGCACAAAAGTATGAATTTGGCTATCATTAACAAACTAAAAGTACAATTTTTTAAAAAAAGAGTCTATTTGTCTGTTAAATAGGCCTTATGTTAATCACAGATATGTTCCTCAATCAGCGCTTTAAGTTCCTCAAGGTTCCTTGCTACAGGGAATTGAGGGTAGTCCTTTACAACATTGTCAGGTGGGCAATATAAGATGCCGAAGTCGGCTGATTCCACCATTGGTATGTCATTGTAGGAGTCGCCAAATGCCAGTACTTTGTAGTTCATGCTTTGGAACGCTTCAACAGTGTGGCGTTTTGGGTCCGATTGGCGCAGTTTATAGTCAACAACACGTCCAGTCTTGTCAATCTCGAGCGAATGGCAAAGCAGGAATGGGTTTTCGAGTTGTTCCATAAGTGGCTTTGCAAATTCCATAAAGGTGTCCGACACAATGGCGAAACTTGTTTTTTTGCGAAGCCAGCGTGTAAACTCCAGTGCTCCGTCAAGTGGTTTCATTGTTGCTATCACATCCTGAATATCTTGAATCTTGAGGTTATGCTCGTCAAGAATTTTCAGACGGTAGCGCATAAGTTCGTCATAGTCCTTTATATCGCGGGTTGTAAGTTTTAAAGCGTCAATGCCAGTTTTCTTTGCAAAGTTTATCCATACTTCAGGGACGAAAACGCCCTCCAAATCAGCACATACTATCCACATAATCAAATATTTAATATTCGTCAATACGAATTGTTTGTTGGCAACAAATTTATGTTATGTTTTCTATGTTCAAAACAATTATGGGTTAAAGTTGACTTGAAGAAGACGATTAAAAGTTTGAAGCCTGGAACAGGTTGTTTTTGAAAATCGACCTAATGCAGGCTAGACTTACGGTAATCGGCAGAAAGCAAATAAAAAAAGGCAACAGACTGTAGCCTGTTGCCTTTCCCCTTGTGGAATATATAAATCCTAACTCCTAAATCATTTGCGGCTCATTGCCTTAATGTCGTTGACGTGAACATTCCCGTTATAGATTGAATACATTTCTTCAAACATAGGGTTAAACTCTTTCAGCAATTCAGTCTGCTTGTATGCCTTTGCTATGTCCAAAACGCTTTGCGCATTTACCATGCACATCAGACGTTTGCTTTCAGTAGATGCGTAGAATACCGGCTTAAGCGATGCATAGTAGAGCATATCGTTGTATGCGGTGTTCATTATGTTAGTGGCAATTTCAGATGCGCGCTCGTGGTTGCAGACAAACAAAGCCTCAATGAATTTTGAGTCGTAGTAGTCGAAGTTCATTTTTTCTGGTGGCAGAATTTCAAGCCCACGGTTCAACACGGCAATGGCTGAATCGGCTTTGCCTTCCTGATGAAGAGCGATGGACAGACGGCCGAAGTTGTTGCGCACTTTCACAATGTGTAGTGTGCGGCGAATGTTCTCGTCGAGATAGACATTTGGTTTGCCCATATTGCCCCAACGGAACTTGTTCATAAGTTTGTCGTAAAGCACATCGGTGTTGATGTGTCCAACCTCCTGATTGTCGAACTTTGTCTTTATAGGCACCAGTTTGTAGGCAAATCCTTCGCATTGGAAGTATTCGCGGATGTTGGTGTCGTTGCCTGGTCCCACTGATACGAAATATATAGGACGGTCCCAGTTGCCATTGGCAATCATGTCCAGAATCATCAAGTCGTTCTTCATAATGTAGCGCGATGCGAGGCTCCAGTTCATCTCGTCAACAATTAAGTTGGAGTCTTTTGCCGCAACTACGCCCTTTGCAAGAATCTCGTCCTTGTCAATGGTTATCTTCAATTTTTTTGTCGGGAAATAGTCGACTTTCTCGTTGTAGTTTGTAGCCAGACGTGTTTGTGGATCGTCGCTCTTGACAAAGTCGATGACATCCTTCAATTCAGTCGATTCCTTGATTTTTTCATATACAGGAACCTGGTCGCGTACGCCAGTTTCGTATTGGCTGCGTTTGAAACTGATTGGCACAGGCTCGCTCTCGTAGTATTTCGACTTCATTTGGTCGATATACCAGTCGGTGATGAGGTATGGTAGGCAGATGACACGAACGTCGGTGCGTACGCCTTCAACCTCCTGAATGTACCACAATGGGAATGTGTCATTGTCGCCATTGGTGAAGATGATGGCGTTTGGCTCGCACGATTGCAGGTAGTTCCAGGCAACGTCGTGGCAGATGTAGCGGTCGCTGCGGTCATGGTCGTCCCAGTTTTCGGCACACATTATGCCTGGAATGAACAGGCAGACTACTGTGGCTACTGCCGCCGATGGTATTTCTGGCAGTTTCTTCTTCAGGAATTCGAAGATGCTCATCACGCCAAGGCCAATCCAGATTGCGAAAGCGTAGAACGAACCGGCATAGGCGTAGTCTCGTTCGCGCGGTTGGCGTGGATATTGGTTCAGGTAAACCACAATGGCAAGTCCTGTAAGAATGAACAGCGCAGTTACTACCCAGAAATTGCATTTGTCGCGTTTAAGTTGGTAAAGAAGACCTATCAAGCCGAGGATCAAAGGCAGGAAATAGTACTTGTTTGTTCCCGGGTTGTCAGCATATTCCGATGGCAGGTTGTCTTGTGGGCCAAGACGGGCCTCGTCCAAGAATTTGATGCCGCTTATCCAGTTGCCGCTCATGTTGTCGCCGTCGCCCTGAATGTCGTTTTGGCGTCCAACGAAGTTCCACATAAAGTAGCGCCAATACATGAACCCGCATTGGTAGCGGAAGAAGAAACGCAGGTTTTCTCCAAATGTTGGCTTCACCATAGTCTCCATTTCGCCCTGGTTGTTGCGGACTTTCACTTTGCGTCCTTTTATGTTGCCCCAGTACTTGTAGTCGGCAATGTGGTCTTCCTTGTTGCTCCACATACGTGGGAAGAATGTGCACATTGCCTTGTTGTAGTTATACTCTATTTTGTCGCTTCCCTGAACATATTTGCCGTCCTTCTGCATCCATGTTGAACCTTTATGATTGTAAGGGTCGTCAAGGTTGATAGGCGCATTGTAGTATTGGCCGAAGACCAATGGCGAGCTGCCGTATTGCTCGCGGTTGAGGTAGCTCAACAATGAGTATGCGTCTTCAGGGTCGTTTTGGTCGATTGGCGGTGTGGCCAGCGAACGTATCACGGTGACACCGTACGAGCCATAGCCAATGAGCAGCACAGCCACTGACAGCAATATGGTGTTCCAAACAGGCTTGTTGTTCTTGTAAGTGTACAAGATGCCCCAGCTGAACAGACCTGCCAACAGGATTATCATAAACAACAGGCCAGAGTTGTAGCCAAGCCCAAAGCCATTTACAAAGATGCGGTCGAATGCGAATCCCAGCTTGACTAATCCTGGAATGATGCCCCACATTACGCCACCAAGTATCAGACACGATATCAAAAGCGCGTAGATAATGCCTTTGACGGTGATGGTGCTTGACTTCTTGAAATAATATACAAGCGCAATGGCAGGAATGGTAAGAAGATTCAGCAAGTGAACGCCTATTGAAAGGCCAATTATATATGCAATGAGAATAAGCCAGCGGTTGCTGTACTTTTCTTCGGCAATTTCCTCCCATTTCAGTATGGCCCAGAACACAAAAGCAGTCAGCAACGACGACGATGCGTAAACCTCGCCTTCAACAGCCGAGAACCAGAATGTGTCAGAGAATGTGTAGGCCAATGAACCAACAAAGGCACTGCCAAGGATTGCAATTTGCCAGCCAAGTGTCAGTTCTTCATCTTTCTTGTTCAGCAAGCGCTTTGCCAAGTGGGTGATGGTCCAGAACAGGAACAGTATGGTGCCGCCTGAAGCCAATGCCGACATGATGTTTGCCCACATTGCCATTTTGGTGACGTCGCCACCTGCAAAATGACTGAAGAAATTGGTCATCAACATAAAGAATGGTGCGCCAGGAGGGTGTCCTACTTCAAGTTTGCAACCTGTGGCAATGAATTCGCCACAGTCCCAGAAACTGGCAGTTGGCTCAATGGTGGCAATATATACCGCCGATGCTATCGCAAATGTTATCCAGCCAACAATGAGATTGAGTTTTTGAAACTTCATTGTAATGTATTAATTTGATTTATTTGTATTTATCAATTCCAATAATCCTTTTATCCTGACAAGGCCCAACGCAACCGCCATCAAGCAAGATGCTGCAAGCATCAATGCTGCATTAAGCATCCAGCTGAAAGGCAAATATGTTGTGGCAAAGCCGATTGCAACAAGTGCTAATACGTAAACCAGCAACATAAATTGTGTGCGACCTCGAAATTTGAAGCCAAAAATAGAAAAAGCAATTAGAATTTGGGCAATGGCAGTCAAACTTTGTGTCGCAAGACTCACAATTGCAGACCCCAACGCCTGATAGCGCGGAATCAGTATTAGGTTGGCCACAATGTTGAACAGCATTCCGCCCAAAGCCACAATGTTCAGTTTGAACAGGCTTCCATTGGCGGTCAATAATGTACCATATATATATGTAAGCGAAATGAATATGAATCCGCTTATGAGCAATGCAAAAATTGGTGCCGATTCTGCCGCATGGTTGCAGTACATAAGATTCATTATCGGCTGGCGGTAGAACACGCACATTGCCGAGCCTGCCAATACAGGAACCAGCATCAGCACTGTTGACAGGCGTACAAGCCCAGCCACATTTTCTTTCTGCTTCAGCATTCGCGAGAACATTGGCAAAAGCAGGTTGGCGAACAGCAAGGCGAACATACAGCAGGCGTCGGAAATGCGGAATGCCTGTGCATATATGCCTGCCTGAAACTTGCCGTCGGGCAGAAGTCGTTCAAGCATCACCGAGTCGATGCGGTTGTATAGCGACATAAGCAATGTAAGCAGGGCAAACGGCGCGCTCTTTTTCAATATCGATAGCGCAGTCTTTGGGTTGAACGTCAGTTTGAAACCCTTTGAGTGGACCAGCACCAGAATGAAAGCCACCAAGGCCGTGAACACGTATGAGCCTGTCTGTGCATACACAAACCACTCTATGCGGAACGGCTGTTGAGTAACATTGCCCCAAAGAAGAATGCTGCAAATGGCAATCAGCACAAAGCGGTCGAGCACCGATATGCAGCTATCGGTCTTGAACAGTTGCAAACCTGCCAGATTGGAACGCAGATACAATATGAGTGCAAGCAGAAACTGGTTGAAGGTAAGGAACATGAGCATACGCAATTGTGCCTCGCTGTAATTGCACAGCCACGCGACAATCATACTTATGGCAAAGTACAAAACACCAAGTATCAGCCTTATTGAGAGTATGTTCGAAAAGTAGAATGTCAAACCTTCCTCGTTTTGCGATATGTTGCGGTTGTTGTAGTTGGTTATGCCCATATCGAGCAATATGTTCAGTATCAATGAAAAATTGAAAAGCGCGAAGTAGAATCCATATTGTTCTGCGCCAACCACATTTTGCACAGTACGGTCTATTCCAAAAACCCAAAATGGCTTGACCAGCAGGTTCAGGAAGACTACCAATATGATGTTGATGATAAATTTCCGCTTCAATGTCAGTCTGTAAAAAACGTGCAAAAATAGCAAAATAGTGATATCGAGGGAATCGGGTTTGTCTTGTCAAGGATTTCCCCCAATACATTGTGCTACATATATATATAATTAGAACGGAACAATGTGCTTAATATTGTCAAAAGCCCCTGGCAATGGAAATTTTGCGCTTTTGTTGAACAAAATGAACAACTTATTGTTTTTATTCATTAAATTTAAAGAACTATTAACGATTAACAATTCACAATTCACAATTCACAATTCACAAAAACTAAATTTTAAACAAAAAAAAACGATTCAACTTTCAACCCTAAACAGCGAAGCGTCTAAACCTTAATAGGCACTAAAAATATCAACCTTAAATACTAATAATTATGGAACTTAGACAATTGCGATATTTTGTTACCACGGCAGAAACGTTAAGTTTTTCAGAAGCAGCCAGAAAATTGTTCATCACTCAAAGTACGCTTTCTCAACAGATAAAGCAATTGGAAACTGAGTTAGGTTCTGAGTTGTTCAAGCGCAATCCTCATAGTGTCGTTTTGACCGAAGCCGGTGACCAATTATTACCTCTTGCGCGTACCACTATTTATAATGCTGACATTTGCCGGACTCAGATGCTTGACTTGCAAGAAGAAGTTAGCGGGAGTTTGAATGTGGGAGTTATCTATTCGTTCAGTCATGTTTTGCTGGACCCGATGAAGAAGTTCCTGCTTCAAGATTAATTTGTGGATTTACAAAAGGTGGCGATGGTGCATGGACTAGTTGGCCACCACATCAACATGAAAAAGATCTTGAAGATTCAATCAATAAATTTATTTTAGAAAAAAAAGCTGAAATTATAGATATTAAATTTTCAGTTTCCGTATCAGTATATGCCGAAGAGCAAATATATTGC
>CALABN010000242.1 GCA_937885735.1 uncultured Bacteroidota bacterium
GGTTGAGGACATATCCCAGAAGATAGCGTCCTTTTTGATAACGGGCTCGATGAAGGTCTTGACGTCGCTGATATTCTTGAGGTCGGAAACGTCGCGTATTCTGACCTGCGGTTCGGGAACCTGCAGATGGTCGGAAACGTTGACCTTGGCTATACTGCCGTCGGCATTGAGGTTAACGTAGACCGTCTCGTCCTTTGTAAGTGCAACATCGGCGAGCTTATACTCTTCCTGCTCGTAGTCCTCTTCGTCTATTTCCTTCGGGTTTTCTTCGTCTTTCCCGCAGGCGGTGCATACTCCGAGGAGCATAACAACGGCAAGAAAAAGGCAAAGCAGACATACCAATAATTGTTTTCTCTTCATCTTATTTTTTCCCTCCTAGAAAATATGTTTTTAATATAAAACCAAATCATAATTTTGTGCCTTTGCCTGTTGTGCAATTACAGGTGCCGCACCTGTACCTGTGCCACCACCCATACCTGCAGTCACGAACACCATTTTTGCATTGTGCGACAGCATTTCAGCAATGTCGTCGTAACTCTCACGAGCCGCTTCACGTCCCTGATTAGGTTCGTTGCCTGCTCCCAATCCTTGTGTAAGGGTGACACCTAACTGAATCTTGTTTGCTATAGGACTGTTGGTAAGTGCCTGTTCATCAGTGTTGCATATTACAAAATCGACACCATTGATGCCTTTGTTGAACATATGGTTGACAGCGTTTCCGCCACTGCCACCTACGCCTATCACTTTAATAATGTTTGAGTTGCCTTTTGGCAAATCGAAATTCATCAATCCTTCCATAGTTATATTTTTTGTTAGGTTAATATTCATCATCTACGTCGTCAGTGAACCAGTTGAGCACCGAACCGACTTTTTTCTGTATTTTCTCCAGGTTTGAACCTTTTTTCTCCGATTTCCTGTTCTCCTTGAGGTCGTCAACAAAGTTGTCTTTGTCCGCAACCTTTTCTTCGACTTTTGGCTCTTCAGCGTCCTGTTTCTTGAACTCCACGCTCATTCCGTCGATAAGCGAATTGTCGAGTGCCATTTTGAGCAAGCCAATTGAGGTTGAGTTGCTCGGCAGCGTTGTGACAGATTCTATCTTGCTAATGATACGTTGATTTGGAACGCCGACGCGAATTTCATAGCCAGTACGGACGGCAAATAGTTGAACAAGATGGCGTAGCATTGCGCCACCGCCAGTTATCACGATGCCACCGCCGAGTTTCTTGTTTGCGCCCGAAGCATCTAAATGGAACTTGATGGTAGCTATTATCTCATCAACACGTGCATTTATTATTTTTGCAAGCATTGTGAGCGATATCTCTTTGGGTTTCAGGCCGCTTGAGCCAGGTATGGATACAGCCTTGTTGGCCATATCGGGTGTAGGGATGGCAGCGCCATATTGTACCTTAAGGTTTTCAGCCAGACGTTCAAGAATTCCGCATCCTTCCTTAATGTCGTTTGTTATGATGTTTCCGCCAACAGGAATCACTTCGGTATGGAATATTTGGCTGTCCTTGAAAATGGCAAGGTCGGTTGTGCCGCCACCAATGTCGACAAGTGCCACACCAAGTTCCTTGTCGTCGGGCGTCAGCACAGCTGTCGCCGAAGCCAGAGGCTCCAGTATCAAGCGCTTTACAGTGATTCCATTCTTCTCGACACAACGGCGAAGGTTGTTGGCTGCCGCAGTCTGTCCGAACACTATGTGGTAGTCGCCCGATATCTGCTTGCCGCTGATGCCTATTGGGTTTGTAATCTCGTTCTCATTGTCAACCTTGTAACTTTGAGGCAGGATATGAAGCACCTCTTCACCCATTTCGGTAGGGACGTCGCGCATCTGGTTAATCAAATCCTGAATGTCGTCTTCAGAGATGGGCTCGCTTTGTGAATTGCGGTTCAAAGTTTGCGTAAAGCGCTGACTGCGAATATGCTGGCCTGCAATTCCAACATAGGCTTCGGTTATTTTGTAGCCCGATGTTTCTTCGGCTTTGGCCACTGCGGTCTTTATTGCATCAATGGTCAACTCAATGTTGAGCACTGCGCCACGACGAACGCCTTTGGATTCAGTGCGTCCGTAACCGATTATTTCGATTGCGCCGTCTTCACTCTTGCGACCTACAAGCACTACCACTTTGGTGGTGCCCACGTCGATAGCCGCTACGATGTTCTTGTCCTGCTGTTCCATATCTATATCCTTTTAGTACATACTATTTGATTCTTGAATTTAAGGTTGATGGTCTTGTATTTGTTCCAACCGTACTTTGAGAGCCCCTGCTTGTAGAAAGCCTGCAGATTCTCGAATTTCTCGTGCATATCGTCCACCGAGCCAAGAATGATGGTGTGGTTGCCGACGCGTGGCACAAGTTCTATTTCTTTTTTCTGATTAATGTAGATTTGCTCTATCTGCGATTTCCAGAATTTGCTGTCGTTGATGAACTGCACCAGCTTGAACAGATCGGGAAGCAGTTCGCCCGACGACTTGTCGGCCTTGACTTGCGCCCTCAAAAGGTTCTCGCCTACGTGGTCCATATACGGCTCGTTAAGATTGCCGTTCACAATTATTACGTGTGCTGTGTACTTCTTGCTCAATGGCATCACCTGGCCGTTGGCGTCAATGTAGTAACTGTCGCCGTTAGGGTTTATTATTCTCATCACAGGCTGGCGTTGTTCCACATTCACGCCTATTTCGCCAAAAACCGTGCGATAGACTTCAGCACTTCGAATCGACTTGTTGTTGTGAAGCAGAACATCTTCAATATTGTGAAGATTGACAGAGTCGATGAGTGTGCCCACAAGTTTGATGTTCTCTTTTTCAAACACTTGAGTCACGTCCGATTCCGAGATGAACTTGTTGTGCGAGTTGTCGCTGATGTGCACAGAGATAGCGCTGACACGCACTGCCTTGCTTGCGTTGCACGCAAGAGCGACCGTGGTGGCCAAGGTGCCAACCAGAAGCACCCATATTGACGCTATCTTTATTTTACTTTTCATCAGTTTCTACTTTTCTGCAATCATTGCCTGGTGTATAGGTTCAATAAGCGTGTCAATGTTTCCCGCTCCCATTGTCAGCAATACGCCCGACTTTATTTTCACGGCCTCTTTTTGCAGTTTGCTGAACGGGCATACCATTTTGTTTGCAAGCTTCATCTTGTTAAGAATCAGTTCGCTTGTCACACCCTCGATAGGCAGTTCGCGAGCTGGATATATGTCAGTTATTATCACGCGGTCGGCCATATCGAGTGCAGCCGCAAACTCGTCGGCAAAATCGCGTGTGCGAGTGTACAGGTGAGGCTGGAACATTACGGTAATTTCCTTCCCTGGATAGAAATCGCGCACCGACCGAAGGCAAGCCTTTATCTCTTCAGGGTGATGCGCATAGTCGTCGATGAAAACCAGGTCGCTGTTCTTGAACCTGATGTCGAATCTGCGGCGCACACCAGCATAGCAGGCAAGGCCGTTCCTTATCTCACTTTCCGATGCGCCTGCCAACATTGCCACTGCTGTAGCGCCGACAGCGTTCTCCACATTGTAGAGAGCTGGCATACCCAGCACCACGTTGTCGATTGTGCCGTTAGGCGTCACAATGTCGAACACATATTCGCCATTTTCAATGTGTATGTTCCTTGCGTAGAAGTCGGCTTCAGAGTCGAGCGCGTATGAGTAGTATTTCACGTTATGGTTGACCTCGTGCGACAGGTTGACACCTTTCTTTATTATCACCACTCCGTCGTCCTTGACTTGCTGTACAAATTGAGCGAAAGCCTTTTCCACTTCGGACTTGTTGCCGTAAATGTCGAGGTGGTCGGCGTCCATAGCGCTTATAAGGGCAATGTGAGGATAGAGCGTCAGAAACGAACGGTCGAACTCATCAGCCTCTATCACAACCCAAGGCGATTCAGGCTTGATTACCACGTTGGTGTTGAAATTCTTGCTGACTCCGCCAAGGAATGCGTTGACGCCCACTTGTGTCTGGTCGAGTATGCAGGTCGCCATTGTCGAAATTGAAGTCTTTCCGTGAGTTCCTGCAACACAGGCAGCGTAACTGTCTTGTGCGATGATGCCAAGCGCCACCGAGCGTTTCACAACGTCGTAGCCGTTATTCCTGAAGTATTTTAGAATGCTGCTGTCGACGGGAATGGCGGGTGTATATACCACCAAAACCTTGTCTGCGTTGGCCTTGAAGTCGTCAGGAATGCATTCGTCATTGTCGGTGAATGTTATTTTGGCGCCGTCGGCTTCCAAACGGTTTGTTATGTCGGACGACGAGCGGTCGTATCCGCCGATAATGTAGCCAGTGTGCGAGAACCAGCGGGCAAGGGCGCTCATACCAATTCCGCCAATACCTACAAAAAACGCTTTATTGTAATCGGTCAGTTTTTTCATAGAGCAATCTTCAATACTTCTTTACAGATTATTTCATCGGCATTTGGCAATGCCATTTTCTTAATGTTGATGCGCAGACGCACTTGCTGCTCGTCCTGTTCAAGCAGTTGCACCGCTTGAGGCACAAGTGTGTTAGGCGCATCCTTGTCGGTAACCATTAATGCGGCGTTGTTCTTGACAAGGGCAAGCGCATTCTTTGTCTGGTGGTCTTCAGCCACATTTGGGCTCGGCACCAGAATTACAGGCTTGCCTACAAGACAAAGTTCAGATATTGTTCCAGCGCCAGCACGCGAAATGATGGCGTCGGCCACCGAGTAAGCGTAGTCCATACGGTTTATGAATGGATATACGTGAATGTTCTTGCTGTTATACTGCGATGCCTCCTCAATGGCGCGGTCGTAGTAGTATTTGCCAGTTTGCCATATCACCTGAATCTTCTTGCGGATAAGAATGTCGAGGTTGTTGCCGATGCACTCGTTGATGGTGCGTGCTCCAAGGCTTCCGCCAATCACGAGCAGTGTCTTCATATTGTTACCTTGAGTCAGGTTGAAGAAATTGTAGGCTTCAGGTGTGTTGAACTTGATGTCCTGCAAATCCTGGCGCACAGGGTTGCCTGTCATTATTATCTTGTCGGCGGGGAAGAAACGCTCCATTCCTTCGTATGCCACGCAGATACGTTTTGCACGTTTGGCGAGCAGCTTGTTGGTGAGTCCTGCATATCCGTTTTGTTCCTGGATAAGTGTCGGAACACCCATTTTTTGTGCAGTGTATAGCAGTGGGCCGCTTGCGTAGCCTCCAACGCCTACCACTGCATTGGGCTTGAATTCCTTGATGATGCTCCTGCACTTGAATATGCTCACGAACAGTTTAGGCAGGAACAGTATGTTTTTGCTTATTGAGCCACGTTGCAGACCTGAAATGGGAAGTCCTACAATCTTGAATCCAGCAGCAGGCACTTTCTCCATTTCCATTCTGTTGTGCGCTCCCACAAACAGTATGTCGGCATTAGGTTCTTGTCGCTTGATGGCCTTTGCAATTGAGATGGCGGGGAAGATGTGCCCGCCTGTGCCGCCTCCTCCAATTAGTACTTTCATATCAATCAATAATTATTGTTGAGGAATCTTAATCGCGCGTTGCGCGGCTGTTGATCCTTTGTTGTTTTGCTGCTAGGCATTCTATCCCGCTATGAACGGGAAATCCTTTATCTCTTCTTGCTGAATTTTTTAAAATACTTGCCATCGCTCTCAAATGGATTGCAGATAAGTTAAATATATTTGGCTGGAGTGGAATATTTTAAATAAAAAGCACTATTTAAACTTTGTTGTTTTGATAGTGCTTTTTTTAATTTTTAAAAAGTAATCATTATCCTCTTGTTTTATTAAAACAAATATATTATAATCAAAATTGGCATTGTAAGCATAAACTTCTGTTATTCCAAATATTTCTATTGCTTTTTTTATTCTTTTTCTTGCGTTCCAAATACTAATCTTTTCCATTTTTTTATTTGCTATCTTTTCATAATATTTAGGTAATTTATTTTTAAATTTATCCGTAATAATTTTCTTTTCCTGCGCAGTTTTATTATTCCATGTACTTTTTATCTTACATTTGATTTTATTTCTGTCCTCAGCACTACGATTATTCCACATTTGTCTTAGTTTGTTACTTGTGGTAAGCTTTTCTTGCTCACTACGTTGTTGCTTTTGTAATTTAATCGTTTGTGAAAATATCTGCTTATCTTTTGTTTCCCAAGTTTGTTTTAATGCTTGTGTTTTATGCTTTTTATGTTCTACACTACTACTATTCCAAGTACTTGCTCTTTTAGTAATAATTTGTTGTTTTTGTTCTTCGTCTAAGTTATTCCAAGAATCTTTAATTTGTTGTCGAACTTGTGTTAATTTAGATGTATTATCCACTCCATATTTTTGTTGGCATGTATTTTTGTAGCAAGCATTCTTTTGTTGTTGTGTCTTGTAAATATTGTGAGTTTTTTGTGCTCTATATACATATTTAACACCTGATATTGCTAATCATATTCATAAGTTTGATAGAGGTTATGACTTATTAGTAAACATTTGGGGTGCAGATCACCATGGATATATCCCAAGAATGAAAGCTGCTATGCAAGCATTAGGTTACAACCAAGATAATCTAGAAGTAGATATCTGCCAAATGGTTAGAATGGTA
>CALABN010000243.1 GCA_937885735.1 uncultured Bacteroidota bacterium
ACTTATATCCAAAATACTATGTCACACGAATTTATATAATAAAGTCACTTATTTAGCGCAATTAAATCTGAAACCTCATAGCGGTTATGCCCTTGCAAGCCCTTCTTGTACTTCCAGCACGCAATGGCATCTTCCAAACTTTTTCCTTTGTTGTCTTCAAAGAAATCACGGATATAAGTGTTGTATTCAAATTGTCTGTCAATGGTGGATTTTGCCGTTTTCTTCTCCTCCAAAATCCGACAGTACGCATCAATGGCATCACCATAGGTCATTCCCGCGTTGTTTTTCAGCCATTTTTGAAACAAGACATTGAACGAGAATCTCTTGCCAATTCTATCCTTAAAAAAAGCCCTGTGTTTTTCGGAACAGACAATATTCGGTTCAATTAGCGTCTGCTCGGTAATCAGCCCAACTTCCTCGCTGGGTCTTGTCCTGTTGCCTGATGCTTCAAGGACCTTGCCCGTATCCAGAAAATGTGCAATCCGTTCCGTCAATTCCAGTTTTCCACCCGTGACAGGCAAGTTGTTACGCCTACAAAAATCCACCAGTTCATCTTTCAGATAATAGAAACTCCGAAACGTGTTTCCGTCTAAATTGATGTTCAACACAGGACGCTCGCACATCATTGGAAAGAATCGACGTTGTGACCGTTGTCGCGATGAATGTCATCAATCCATTTTTCGACAACAGGCGCTTCGTAATTATGCAGACATTCAATCACTTCCTTGGGCGTGTCGGCAAACTGGACAATGCCTGCGTGAGGTTGCAGAAGCATCTTTTGGCTGACCATAAATTCGAGTTGTTGCTTCAGATGCGAATAATAGTTGTTGATATTCAGCACCACGACTGGTTTCTTGTGGAATCCCAACTGTCCGCCAGTAAGAATTTCAAACATCTCCTCCATTGTACCGAATCCGCCGGGCATAACTATAAATCCGTCAGACATTTGCTCCATTATGGCCTTGCGTTCGTGCATCGTTTCAACGCAAATAAGGTCCTTGAGTCCGCTTTGGGTAAGATGCTTGCCCGCCAGGAAATGAGTAATGACTCCTGTGACCTCGCTACCGCCAGCCATTGCCGACTCCGCCATACACCGCATCAGCCCGACATTGGCGCCACCGTAAACCACATTCAATCCGTTTGATGCCAACTCCGCTCCCATTTCTGATGCCACTTGCTGGTATATCGGGTCCGTTCCCAAATTGGAACTGCAGAAAACGCAGACGGTCTTCATACTATTTGTTGTTGCTGTGTATCATCTTGAGAGTGTGTCCCATACGCTCTTTTTTTGTACGCATATAGAACTCGTTGTACTCGTTAGGCTCAATTTCGATAGGAACGTTTTCGACAATTTCGAGCCCGTATGCCTCAAGACCGATGCGCTTGACAGGATTGTTTGTCATCAGGCGCATCTTGCTCACGCCCAACTCACGTAGAATGCTTGCTCCCACGCCATAATCGCGTTCATCGGCATCAAATCCCAAATGAATGTTGGCATCCACTGTATCGTAGCCGTGCTCCTGCAATTCGTATGCCTTGATTTTTGCCATCAGGCCAATGCCACGGCCTTCCTGACCGCGCATATAAAGGAGCACGCCCCCATGTTCGCCGATGAAC
>CALABN010000244.1 GCA_937885735.1 uncultured Bacteroidota bacterium
TTCTTTTTTTTGAATTGAAGATAAGGAATAGTTTGGAAATTTATTTTTTTGTTCTGATTTTCCATTTTCATAATCAGCCTTAATAGTATAGTGCGACTCCGAAAACTTCATCTCGCATAGATTCACAATGTTATCATCACGAATAATCAGCATGTCCACCTGTGCTCCTATCTTTGTATCATCTCCAGCAACATTCCACGCGGATACAGATGTTTTCACTCCGCCAATCTCCAGAGCACGCTTTATTTGTGGAACATGCTGCCAGCATACATGCTCAAAAGCGACACCTCGCCACGCCTTCATTATATCAGATGTGGCATTGTCGTGCATAAACGAGGTATCTGACTGATGTTGTTCTACATATTTTACCCAAAACAGACAAAAGTTGTCAGTTAGTTTGTAATATTCGCCTGTACCCTTGCCATAAGGGCTGTAACGTATGATGAAATCACTTTCAGCCAACGCCGACAGAGTGTCACTCAAACCGCCACCCAATGGCAAGCCAGTGGCAGAAGCCATCTCCTCACGTGTAAAGCCATAATTGCGTGTAGCCAAATGCCTGACAATCTTTTGGCATTCCTTGGAATTGGTGAAAATTGCATTGAAAAGACGATTGAACTCATCACACAGCCTTGGCTTTGAGCCAAACAGAATACTGTCGGTGTTTTGCTCAAAACTGAGGCCTTTCTGAAAGTAATTCAAGTAATAAGGGATGCCACCAAACACCATATATGCCTGCATAATGTCATAACGCGACATTTCGATGCCTTGATGCTCAAAATATGCTTCGCACTCACCCAACGTAAATGGCGACACCTTGATTTCACAAGTCAAACGGCCATAAAGACCGCCCTTGCTACGCGACAGGTTGCTCAAAATCCACGATGTAGCCGACCCGCACACAATAAGCATAACGTTGTCACGGCCACTGCACCAACCGTTCCAAAAATTCTCGAATGCAGGCAAGAAACCAGAACGAGGCGTATCCAGCCACTGAAGTTCATCGATGAAAATGACCATACGATTGCCGTTGTCGAATTTCATCAACAATTGTTCAAGTTGATAGAACGCCTCCAACCACGATTTGGGCTTTGCGAATCCTTCGAGTCCGTAGTTGAGCATTGTATAGTAAAAACTCTCCAACTGCTCTCTCTTGCGGTTTTTTTCGTCTATTTGGTCAACGGGCGAGACTCCTGTGTGCTGAAAAGTAAACCTATTCTTAAAAACCTGTTTAATAAGGAAGGTTTTACCAACCCTACGGCGACCATAAACGGCCACAAATTCCGAATGGTCGCTTGAATAAAGCCTTTCGAGTTCGTTTATCTCTGACTTTCTACCTATTACAGTGCTCATAATCGTATTTTTTACGCCGTAAACATACATTTTTTTTATTTATCGGCAAAATAAACACCTATTTATTCTGCCGATTACTCATATTTTTCTTACATACGGCAGAATAAGATATGCTTTATCCTGCCGATTACTCATAATTTTATTACAAACGGCAGAATAAGATATGATTTATCCTGCCGATTACTCATATTTTTATTACAAACGGCAGAATTAGATATGTTTTATTCTGCCGATTACTTAAATTAAACCTTGTCAGAGATGACATTTAAGCATTTGCATTGTTTACGCTAAAGGGCCAAACATCAATGCAAAATCATTTTTTTCAAAGCGCCTATATTTCAACTGCCCGTTTTTTTTCTTACGTTTGGACTGAATAAATCACCATTATGTCTGGCATTCTCGACGAAAACCTAATGTATCTTAAAGGCGTTGGCCCGCAACGCGCTATGACGCTTGCCGACGAGTTGGGACTGAAGACTTACGGCGACCTGATTTATTACTTCCCGTACCGCTACCTCGACCGAACACGCTTCTATCCTATCAACTCGCTCAACGAGGATTTGGGTTTGGTGCAAATCAAGGGGCGAATAACCAAAATAGAGATAGTGGGCGAAGGTCGTCGCCAAAGGTACGTGGCGTGGTTTGCCGATGAAACTGCCTCTGTTCCACTGGTTTGGTTTCAAGGCATTAAATGGATTAAGGAACGCCTGCGGGTGAATGTCGATTACGTGGTTTTCGGCAAGCCGTCGGAATTCAACCACCAACTTAACATTGTACACCCTGAAATTGAAGAGTTGAGCAAGTACCAGGCAAAGCCTGAATTTGTGTTGCATCCGCTTTACAACACGTCGGAAAAGATGAAGAACAAAATGGTCACAACAAAGACCATTCACCAACTTCAACTCAATCTATACGAGGCTCTCAAGAACACGGCATTTCCAGAAACACTGCCAAAAACGCTCCTCGACAAACTGAATATGCCTAACCTCAAGACCGCCTTGCAGACCGTCCATTTTCCTAAAAACCAAAACGAACTGGAACGGTCACGGTTCAGGCTTAAGTTTGAGGAACTTTTCTACATTCAACTTAAATTACTGCGACTAAAGAAGATACGTGCACGTACAAACGGCGGGCACAGGTTCGAACAGGTTGGTCACTACTTCAACACATTCTATAAGGAACACATACCGTTTGAACTTACCAACGCACAGAAACGTGTGTTGCGCGAAATACGCCACGACACCAACACTGGACTGCAAATGAACAGGCTGGTTCAAGGCGACGTTGGTAGCGGAAAGACGCTTGTAGCACTTATGGCAATGCTTCTGGCAATTGACAACGGATTCCAGACCTGCCTAATGGCTCCAACTGAA